>JAFOMI010000011.1 GCA_017418945.1 Bacilli bacterium | reverse complement strand
CCATTATTTGTAATTGTACTATCATTAGTTCCACTAATATATTTACCATTTAAATTTAATATAATATCTTGACCATTTAATATAGTACTACTTTCTTCTATATCAAGAAGCATTTTTATTTCACAAGTGTTTGTCAAACAATTAATTCCAGAATTATTATATTCTATTGCTTCTGTTAAACTTTCTAATTTAATTGGTTCATTTAAATCAGTACCATTAACACTTTCTATTTGACATACATATACTTTTGCTGGTGTTGAAATACTTATTTCATCTGAAGAAGTATTTCCTGTCTTATCTACTGCTTCTACTTTAATAGTATAAGTAGATAATTCTTCTAATCCTGAAACTATATAGTTTTCTTCTTTTTCTTCATTTACTAAATTAGTATATTCATCACTTTCATATATCAATTCATTATTTAAATAAACATTATACTTTTTAATACCAGATTCATTTTCTTTTAAATTAAAACTAATTTCTGCTTGTACTGGAGTTAATGTTTCTATATTAAGATTATTTAATATAGGATTAATTTTATCTATATTTGTTATTTCTAAACTAGTTTCTTCACTTGCTACATCATTATAAATACTATAAGAATATATAGTAGAGTTTTTATTAACAGTAAATTCACCAGTATATAAAGAATAATTACCATTATCTATTTTATACATAAATGAATAATCACTATTACTATTTGTTAATGAAACTGTAACGTTTTCTTTAGTCCAAGTACTTGGAGAAATATTTATAGTAGGTTCTTCTACTTTTTCAAATACAGCATATAAAGTTGTATCTTCGGTTATTAAAGTATTAAAATCAAATTCTTCATTATTTTCTGTTACCCATTTTTTAAATACATAATGTTCTTTAGTAGGATTATCAATAGGTTCCTCAATAGAAGTCATATCAAGTACTTCTAAGTCTTTATAGAATATTTCTTCATCACTCATAAATGTTACTATATGATTAATAAGTATTATTCTAGTTCTACCATATAAAATTAAATCTTTATTAACTTCGTTTTTAAAATCATATTTATTAGTATAATTCTTATCAGTATACCAACCATCAAAGTTTTCTATATTTAATGAAGGTTCTTTTATAGTATCTCCTTCAATAACTGTTTCTTCTTTAATAACTTCATTATTTAATAAATAAGTTACTTTTTCTTTTATTTCACCTTTACTAGTTGCTTTATTAAAATAATTCTTTGCATTTTTAGTATTTTCAATATCTAAAACTAATTTTATTTCTCTTTTTTCATAAGGGTTTAAAGTTATAGATGACATAGGTCTATAAACTAAAATATCATTTATCTCTTCCCATCCTGTATTCTTATCTTTATTAAATATTAATCCTTCACTTGGTTCATCAATTACTTTTGATATTTCACTTAATTTATTGCTATTATTTTCTACAACTATTTTATATTCAATTTCTCCACTAACTGATTTTGCTTTTTCTACATTTTGAACAACTTTACTTACATCATTATAAGTATAATTATATTCTTTACCATTTACTATTAAATTTACTTTATCAATATATTTATTAATTACTACATTATATTTATCTACTTTTCTTAATTTTATTTCAACAGTTGTTTCATCATTTATAGTAATATCATTATCCATTTCATAATTATCTTCTTCTATATGAATAGTATATTCTCCATCTTCTAAATCAGTAAAAACAAATCTTCCTCTTTCATCAGTAAATGTTCTTCTTATTTCTTCATCATTTTTATATAAACTTAATTCTATAGTATTTAATTCTAAATCATCTTCATCTGTTACTATACCTTCTACACTTCTTGTTTCTACTAATATACTATCAGTATTTATTTTTGTTTCTTCTCCAGTAGATTCTTTTATATAAATTTCAGGTGTTATTCTTTTTCCATTAGGTGCACCTTCTATTACTATTTTTAAATTAATACTATGTTCTTCACCAAGAGTAACATTTTTTATTCTAACTTCTATTTCTCTTCCATTATTATTTAAAGTACTTGTAATATTATTTTTATGTATTTCTTTAAAGTATGCATATTTACTATCTAATTCATCTATCTTACCTCTAATAATTACATCTCTTTTAGTTATTCCTTCTATTTCATCTAAAGTATAATTTACTTTATATTCTACTTCATCATAACCCCTAGAAGACGCAAAAAGTGTATCGCCAACACTCGATAACACTTTCTTTTCTGAACTTATATTATTAAACGTAATTTTTCCTTTATACTTATCTAATCTCGCAAAAGAAATCATTAATATCATTAATGATATTATTATTACTATGTGAAGTAATATTTTATATTTTCTATTCTTTAAATCAAGCATAAATATACACCTCTATTATTATAGATTTTCCTATTATAATTATAACATTCATAAGATATAAAATAAACAAAAAAATGTAAAAAAATAAACAAATATATTATTTGTTTATTTTATTTTGCTAATATAAATGGATTAAATTTAGATCCATCTCCCATTTCATAAGATAAGTCATTTTTTAATTGAATAACAGGAATAATACTTGTTACACTGTCATCTAGTTCTTCAATATTTTCTGATACTGAATTATATTTTTTATAACCAGAACTTGTATTAACTATAATATCATTTTCTATTATAAAATCACTATTATTTATATCATCATCTGTTAATGATAATACGCTACTTGAAATTGATTTATCGCTATTATTAAAATAATTTTTTAGTGTATAATCTATATCATTATCAATTATTTTTATTTCTTCTTCATTTGTTATATATAAATAACCTTCTTGATCTATTTTTATAATTTTATATATATCATTATTATACGCAATATAATTATCATTATTTAAATAACATAAATCATCACAAGAATATACATTTTTAAATAAATCATTTTTTATATAAGCATCTTTTATTTCTTTATCTTTTACTATAACAATTATTCTTAGTTTATCTGTATATTCTTTATTTAAATTTTCTAATTCTTCATTAGAAACATAATTATTTTCAATCAAATCATTTATATTAATAATAACTTCGCCATCATAGTTATCTATATTATCAGAAACATATTTTTTCGAAGCTTTTAATATTAAATTATTATCTTCTTTAACCGCAACTGATGCACTTAAAGAAGATGAATAATGATTCTTAAATGAAATAATTAAGAAAGTAAACATTGTTGAGAAAACTACTCCTATTAATGTAATTATTAAAATTGCCTTTTTTTCCATAAAACACCTACTTTGCTGTATATATTAATTTTCCTGAATAATTATAATAATTATTATCTATTACAATATAATTACTCTTTATTTTTATATTATCTGATTTTAATCTTATTGGAAGTTCTTTTCCTATTGCTAAATTTACTAATAATAAATCATTAGAATACTTAGCTAGAATTATTGGATACTTATCAGTAACATATTTAACATCATCATATATTGCTTCTATTTCTATATTATCTTTACTATTAATAAAACCATATGTATTTTTATCTTGGTAAATAAACAAGTCTTTTTTGTATGTTTCACTTAATAATTTAAATAAATCTTCATCTAAGAATCCAATATATAAATGGCTTAATTTAACAACTTCTTTACCATTATTATTTATTATTCCATAATTTTTATCATTTGATACTATAGCATAGCCATTTTTATTAAATTCAGTTGCTTCATCATAAGCACTATCATTTAAAATTGTACCCTTTTTATCAATAAAATTATATTTTCCTTCATATAATTCTACTTTTAATAAATTATTATAAAAAGTATTATTAACAGGTTTATAATTTGTAAATGAACCTTCTATTTTTTTAGATGAAATAATATTATAAACATCTTTATCCGCACTAAAATCATGTGATTTTTCAAGTACTAATCCATTGCCATAATAATAATCATTATTTGTATTATCATTAATTGGTTTTTGATTAGTTAAATTTATATAAGTTAAATTAGTATCATCATCTATACCAATCGCAATTAAAGATGAATAATCATCTACTCTAACTCTCTTATAACTATTTGTTTTTAATTTAACTTGGCTATTATTTATAACAATATAAGTACTATTCTCTTCTTTATTATCTGCTTTTATATAGAATACATTATTTTTTAACACTTTAATATCTTTTAAAGTATAATTATATATTTCTTTACCTGTTGCTAAATTAATAATTGTTGAAGAATTATTAACTTTTACTTTCGCATATCTTTCTGATAAAGGAAGATCTTCATCTACATCAGATATTTCTATATCAATATTTCTATCATCTACTTCATCAACCATAAATGAATATATTTCTTTACCTTCTCTATTAAGAATACCCATAGTTTCTCCTCTAGTAAATAAATACATTCCATTTTTAGCGTAGCTTAAACTATCATATTTATAAGAAGTTAATTCATCTAATTTATAATCTAATAAAGCTTGTTTTAATCCTTCATTAGTTATTTTACTTGCGATATATCTATTTCCAAATAGTCCTATGTAATAAAAATTACCAAATGGTATTTCAACAACACCTTTTCCATTTAATATACCATATAAATTATTATTATTTTTTACAATTGCATAACCTTTATAGAATTCAGTACCATATGGATATTTAGCTCTTGTTACTATAGTTCCTTCAGTATCTATATATCCAAATTTCTTATTTTCTTCTATTCTGATTAAATCATCTGTCTCCGCTTTACTATAATTTATAAACAAATACATTCCTAATATTGAGACAAAAACAAACGCAATTACTGGCAATATAATCGACGTTCTTTTAAAAGTTACTTTTGAATTTTTTGCAGGAATATCTTTAATTCTATTATCTAATATTAATATATTTTCATTAGAAAGAGGGGCTATACTATTATCAAACGGTATCTCTGAAAAGAAATCATCAATACTATTATTTTGATCGTCGTTTGAAGAAAATGGTATACTATCAAACTCATTCATATAATCCCCTCCTATTCTCATTTTATTTTATCATACTTTTTATAGGATGAAAAGAAGTTATAGAAAACTATAACTTTTATTCATCATGATTGCCATCTTCAAGTTCAATTAGAACTTCTCTTGGTTTAGATCCTTGTTGTGGTCCAACAATTCCTCTTTCTTCAAGCATATCAATTAATCTAGCTGCTCTATTATAGCCAATTTTGAATTTTCTTTGTAATAATGATGCAGAAGCTTTCTTAGTTTGTACAACAAATTCTAATGCTGCACCATATAATTGATCATCATTATCAACATCATTTTGATCATAGTCACCATGTGTACTTGAAATACCAGTACCTTGGTCTAAATTAAATCTATCATCATAAACTGCAGTTTGTTGTTTACAAACAAAATCTACTAATCTATTAATTTCTTCTTCCGAAACAAATGCACCTTGTATTCTTTGAGGAATAGATTCACCCATTGGTAAGAAAAGCATATCTCCTTTACCAAGCAATTTTTCTGCTCCTCCCATATCTAATATAGTTCTACTATCTATTTGAGAAGATACTGCAAATGATATTCTAGATGGAATATTTGCTTTAATAACACCTGTAATAACATTTGTAGAAGGTCTTTGAGTTGCTACTATTAAATGAATACCAGCAGCTCTTGCCATTTGAGTAATTCTTAAAATAGAATCTTCTACTTCATTTTTAGCAACAACCATAAGGTCTGCAAGTTCATCGATAATAACTACTATATATGGTAATAATGGTATTTTAGATTCTTCCGGTAAATTCTTATTTTTCTTTTCAAGATAAGCATTATATCCTTCTATATTCTTTGTTTTTGAATCTTCAAATTTATCATATCTATCCATCATTTCCGCAACTACTTTTTGAAGAGCTATACTTGCTTTTCTTGGGTCTGTTACAACTGGTTGTAGTAAATGAGGTATTCCATTATACATAGATAATTCAACTTTTTTAGGGTCAACCATTATTAATTTTACTTCATCTGGTCTTGCTCTCATAAGTATAGAACCTACAATACAATTTATACAAACTGATTTACCAGATCCTGTAGCACCCGCAACTAAAAGATGTGGTGTTTTATTAATTTCACAATATCTAGGTGCACCCATAATATCTTTTCCTAAAGCAACCATTAACTTATTAGATTGTTTATCTTTTGGGAAATTAGTAATTATTTCTCTAAAAGCAACTGCACTATTAACTTTATTAGGTATTTCAATACCAACAGTACTTTTACCTGGGATTGGTGCTTGTATTCTAACATCTTTAGCAGCTAAAGCTAAAGCTATTTCACTATGAATACTTGTTATCTTACTAGTTCTTGTTCCAGACTTTATTTCTAACTCATATTGAGTAACAGATGGTCCAACATGAACTTCTCTAACCTTTGCATATACTTCAAAATCTTTTAATACTTGTTCAAGTATTCCAATATTCTTCTTTATTTCTATTTCATTTTCTTTTTGATTCTTTTTCTTTAATTGATCTAATAAAGCAACACTAGGTAATTCATAATTAGCATATAAATTATTAATTGGTTTATTATTTTCCTTAACAAAAGCTTCATATTCCTTTTCTTTATCTTTAATATTTGTTAATTCACTAAGAGAAGAAACAACAACCTTTTTATCTTCCATAGGAGAATTATTTTTTAAAGTTTCTTCTTCATAATCTTCTTCGTCTTCCTCTTCTTCTTCATTTTCTCTTTCTTCTCTTCTTTCTCTTATTTTTTCTTTCATAGAAGCAAAAGCATCAGATATAGAAAAATTAGAAAATAAAATTAATCCCATTAACATAATAATACTTATTACTATAATACTTCCAATATCTCCAAGTAATATATAGAATAAAGTTACAAAGAACGCACCTATTATTCCACCACCCGCAAATGGCATTTTAGCATTAATGCATTTTGTAAATTCATCTATTGTTTCTTTTATTGTTACATCTATTTTTGGATTATTACCAAGATAATTTAAGTGAGCAAGTGATAATAATCCAATTAAGAATATAATAAGTCCTATAATTCTTGCACTAAAAAACTTAGGATTCTCTCTTTTTATTAATATATAAAGACCCCATATAATCAAAAGTGTCAAAAATATAAAATCAAATGATCCCATCAAAAACATAGCAAAGCCTTTGAATAAAGTACCTAAAATATTAGCTTTAAATCCTAAGAATCCAATAACACCCGCTATTATATATAATATTCCTTTTATTTCTATAGGGAATTTTTTTGACGAATCATTGCTTCTTTTTTTCTTTTTTGCCACTTATAATCACCTCTATCATCAATATAATTATATCATTTTTTAAAGTAAAATAAAAACACTTTTATAAAAAAGTGTTTAAATTTCATTAATTATTGTAATAATCATTGGTTTACATTCTGTTTCACTATATAAGAACTTACCTAAATCATCTCTAATTTCAGTTTTTATCTTATTAAAATCAACATAGTTATTTGAAATATTACTATTAATTATTCCAAGAGAAATATTCTTTATTTCTTCTATAAATTCTGCATTTTCTTTAACATAAATAAATCCTCTTGTTATTATTTCTGGTCCTGATAATATTTCCTTAGTTTTTTTATTTAATGTACATGCAACTATAACAATACCATTTTCACTTAATAATTCTCTATCTTTTAAAACAAGTTCACCAATATCTTTTGTTGTATTTCCATCAATTAATAATGTATCTATTTTAATATTTTCTACATCATTACTTAATACTCCGTTAACAAATGTTGCTACTGAACCATTTTGTTTTAATATAACATTTTCTTTTTTAATTCCCATACTATATGCTATATCAGCATTAGCAACTTGGTGACGATATTCGCCATTAACTGGGAAATAATATTTTGGTTTCATTAAGTTAATCATTAGCATAAGATCTTCAACTGATGCATGATTTAATAAATGCTTTTTAGATGATAAGCTAATTGTTTTAGCACCTAATTTAGCTACTTCATCACTTAGTTTAACAGCTATTTTTTCATTATTTGTTGAAACAGGATCTAGATAGAATACTACATCATTAGGTCTAATCTTTATATATTTATCATAACCATTAACTATTCTTTCTAAATTAGAGAATGGTTTTTCATTTTCATTAGAAACTAATATAACAGAATCTCTATCTTCAACATTATTTAATGATCCTATTCTATCTTTATCAAATTTAACATAATTATTATCAATTACATAGTTAATTAGTTCTTGAAGTTTTTTACCCATAATAACTACTCTTCTTTGTGTAGCCATTATTTCTGTTAATAATTCTTGTATTCTACTAATGTGTGCCGAAAAGACTGTTATTATAATTCTTCCTTCATTATGCATTAATATATCACTTGCTGTTTGAGCAATTCTATTATTTGGTGAAGTATATCCTACTCTATCAGCATACACACTTTCACTTAATAAACATAATACTTTTTGTTTACCAATATACGCTAATTTACCAATATCAGTTTCATAAGCACCTTGCATTGAGGAATCAAAAACAAAGTGACCAGTATACACAATTGCTCCATCTTCAGTATTTAAAACATAACCAACATTATCAGGTATAGAATGTGTTAAACTAACTGGGAATACACTATTCTTTCCAAAATTCAATTTTTTATGTGGTACTATTTCGTGAAGATTATTAAATTCAATTCCAGCATCTAAAAAATCACTTCTTAATATATCACATGTAAATTTACAAGAATAAATATTGATATCTTTTAATTCTCTAACTATATCACATACTGCACCCATTGCCTTTTTATGACCATGTGTTATAAAAAGACCTTTTATTCTTTTTTGATTTTCTTTTAAAAATGAAAAATCAGGAATAATATAATCAATTCCAAGCATTTTATCATTTGCGTATTTTAAACCAGCATCAAATATAAATAAATCATTATCTACATCAACGATATACATATTTTTTCCATCTTCATTTAATCCGCCTAGACTAAATATTTTTATTTTACTCATCTTTTTCTCCTTTCTTTTATAATTTCAAAGAACTAACTAAAAAAGATTATAACAAAAAAAGACAAATATTAAAAGCATTTGTCTTAAATTTATTTAATTACAATTATTTGTTTCATCTAATAAATCATCAATTGTTTTTATATTATAACCCTTAGACATAATATATTTTGTAGTAATCATAAATTCATTATAACTAATATTATCAAACACAAATATTTTCCCACTACTAAGCGTATTTTTAACAGTAGATAAATAATTAGAACTAATTTCGTTACCTATAATAGTTTTCATATTATATGAAGAACATCTTTTTAAAATATCTTCATCTTTTTTTAAAACTAAACAATAATTAGATTCATTTTTAAAATTTGATTTAATAACATTATTATCAAATAACATATATTTATTCTCATATTTTTTATTTCTTCCAAGACTATAAATATTTGAATATTTACTAATTTCTATTAATTTATCTATGTTATCTGTTACAAATTTCCCATCTAAGAAATAATTTATTTTAATATTATTTTTTTTAATATATTTATCAATATTATTATCTATATTAAAGAGTATTATACTAACATTTCTTTTTTCTTTATTTCCTCCCGCTATATAAAGATCATTTGTCTTTTTAATTTTATCTTCTTTCATGACTAGTAATTCTTTTTTATATTCACCTTGATTTTTCATTTTACTATAACTATTTTTTTCATCTATAACGCATCCATTTAAACCAGTTAAATATTCATCATTCATAGTTATTCTATCTGTTTTCTTTACATACATAGTTTCTTTTGCTTTTGTTATTTCTTTCATAATAGGATCATTTTCTTTAATAATATTAGAAACTTTATTAGTATAAAAAAAACTAAAACCACTAAGAATTAATACTCCACATATTTTTATTTTTTCTTTCATATCATTCACCTAATAAATAATATGATAAATAAAAATAGTTAGACTTAAAATCTAACTATTATTTTCTTCACTATTAAATGCTTCTAATATTTTATTATGTATTCCTGGTTCTACATAATCTATAGCATTCATTGCAATTTCTAATGATTTTTTATAAGAGCCTTGGAAAAATAATTCTTCTGCCCTATTTAAACCGCTATTAACTTGTTCTTTAACACTTCTATATCTATTACCATAAACTATTGTTTCTTCTGCCATCATAACATTTTTAATTAAATCATTAGTAGTATTAAAAACTTTAAACGCTAAATCTCTAGCAGTATCTACTCTTATATTTAAGGTATCAATATTTATTGGTTTCTTATTTAATTCTTTATTAATTTCCTTAATTGCTTCATTAGCATCCTTTATTTCAATATAATAATTATCTGGAATTACTGGAATACTATAAAGTCTTATTCTATTTCTTGCTTTTTTAACTAAATCTTTAATACTATCTAGTTGTTCTCTTGCTCTTGCTTCATCTTCTTTCATACTACCTATAGTCTTTAAGTCATAATCCAAACTTTCATCAATTTTTGAAAGTTTAATTATTAAATAATCTAACTCTTTGCTAAGTTTACTATATGGGAAAGAATGATTTCTATTACAATCACATAAATCATTATAACTAGATGAAATAGATTTAATTTCTTTTTCAATTATTTTTAATCTATCTATATCATTACTAGATAAATCATAATTAGATTCTAAGTCCTCTACTTCATTTAATAAAGCTTCAATTACTTTTGAAGATCTTGTCAACTTATAATCAAATGATTTTAAATTATCATCAAATTTAGCTTTAGCTATTTTTTCTTCTTCAAAATCTGTATATAAAGAATCAAAATAACTAATAATAGTTTTTAATTCAAATACAACATCTTCTAAATTTAATACTTTTATTCTATCTAAAATATCACTTATTTTTTTATTTGTTTCTGTAATATTATAATCAACATTTAGATAATCTAATTGATATTTTTCTTTAGTCATATTTTGATAAATATCTGATATATCTTTTATTTTATTTGGAATTAATTCATTACACATAATTAATATAGCTGGTACTTCTTTAATAACATATCTCATATGTTCAACCATTTCATCTATACCTTTAACTATATAATTAATTTCATCATAATCCTTTTTTTCCATTGCTACTTCAAATTCTTGGAATCTTTTTTCTATAGATTCAAATTGAAGATCAATAGCATCTTTTACAATTCCATAAGAATCAGTATCTTTATCAAAATCTGATTTTATTAATCTATAATCAGATTTTAATTTAACTATTCTTTCTCTATTCTTTTCTTCACTTAATGTTATTTCTTTAATTTCATTTAATAATCTATTAGTTTTTTCTCTTAATTTATATATTCTAAGTTCAATATTTGCAAGCTTTGGTTTTAATTTTTTGTATTCTTTTGATTCAACAAAATTATCAGCTTCTAAAAGCATATCAGTTATCTCAGGAATATCGTTATTTCTTATATTATCAAATCTATTTTGCCAATTATCATATTTAACTTTTGTTTTATCATCTTTTGCAAGGCTTTCTGCCTTAGATAATTCATTTAAGATAGGCGCACTTAAAATAAGATTCTTTTCTGTTTCTAATTCTTCAATATATGCCTTTAATCTTTTTGATTCTTTAATATTTTTAATTATAAAAACTACGACTAATATAATGATAACAACTATATATGCCGTAATAGGTATTAGTTTATTCATATAATCGCCTCTACTATAAACATTTTAACATAGATTTTTCTATTTTTATACATATTTCTACTTTTTTTAATTTTTTTAAAGATTTGTTGACTATTAAAGGCTTTTTGTTATATAATACTTACGCAAACATTTTGTAGTCGTTTATTTTATTTGTAATGCGTTATTAGCGTTAGTGTTACAAGTATTATGCCCAATACTACACATAAGAAAGTATTAATAATGACACCCTATGAATAAAATAGATATGCTAAAGGTTTGAAATATAGTAAAGGAGGGAAATGTATGTCAAGATATACTGGACCAGCTTATAAGAAAAGTCGTAGAGTTGGATTTTCTACTTTAGAAAATGGTAAAGATTTAGCTAGAAGAAGTTATAAACCAGGACAACATGGTCAAGACAGAAAAGCTAAACCATCTAACTACTCTGAACAATTAAGTGAAAAACAAAAAGTTAAATTCACTTATGGAATGACTGAAAAGCAATTCCATCAATTATTTAATAGAGCTGGAAAAATGGAAGGTATTCATGGTGAAAACTTCTTAAAACTTCTTGAATCTAGATTAGATAACATCGTTTATAGAATGGGATTATCTACTACTAGAAGAGGTGCTAGACAAGTTGTTAATCATGGACACATTTTAGTAAATGGTAAGAAAGTTAATATTCCATCATTTACTTGTAAACCAGGCGATGTTATTTCTGTTAAAGAAACATCAAAAGAACATAAATCTATTAAATCAAGCATCGAAGCAATTAACCATACTGTAGATTTTGTTAATTTTGATAAAAACAAAATGGAAGGTACTTTCGTAAGATTACCTGAAAGAAGTGAACTTTCTGCAGAAATTAACGAAGCTCTAATTGTTGAATATTATAGTAGATAATAAAAAGAACCAAATTTTGGTTCTTTTTTTATGCTTTAAAATAAACTTAATTGATTAGATTCATCCATTCCTTCAAAAATATTCATCTTTCTCATAGTTTCAATTATAGTTTCAGATATTTTTGCTCTTACTTGTAAATCTTCAATTGACAAGAACTTTCTATTTTTTCTTTCTTCAACTATATTTTTTGCAACTACATCTCCAAGACCTTCTATTGAATTAAATGGAGGAATTATTTCATTATCATTTTTTACTTTAAATGTAGTAGCTTCTGATTCATATAAATCTACATTAGTAAACTTTATTCCTCTAGCTGTTGCTTCTAAGCATACATGAAGAGATTCTTCTATATCTAATTCTTTCTTAGTTGCTTCTCCTCTTCCCTTATTATTTATTTCTATTAATCTTTCTTTAATAGCATCATAACCTTTAATCATAGTTGTAACTTCGGTATCAGCAGCTTTACATGAAAGCCATGATGCATAATAATGAACTGGCATATGAACTTTATACCATGCAATTCTAAATGCACTTGTAACATATGCTGCAGCATGTGCTTTTGGGAACATGTACTTTATTTTATGACATGAATCTATATACCAATCAGCTATTCCATTTTCTTTTAATATTTCTTCAAATTCAGCCCATTTTGCTGGATCTTTACTAGGTTTACCTTTTCTTACAAATTCCATTATCTTAAATGCAGTAATAGGTTTTAAACCATGGTTCATAAGATATACCATTATATCGTCACGACAACCAATAACTTCACTAAATGGTACCACATTATTTCTAATTAATTCTTGTGCATTTCCAAGCCAAACATCAGTACCATGAGATAACCCTGAAATCTTTATTAATTCACCAAAAGTTTTTGGCTTAGAATCTTCTACCATTTGAAGAGTAAACTTAGTTCCAAATTCTGGTATACCAAGAGTACCTGTATTACATAAAATTTGATCTTTAGTAACACCAAGTGGTTCTGGTCCTAAGAATATGGCCATTGTTTCTTTATCATCTAAAGGTACTTTTGTAACATCTGTTTTTGATGTATCTTGAATCATACGTAGTTGTGTAGGATCAGAGTGTCCTAAAATATCTAGTTTTAATACATCTTCTTCAATTTTATGATAATCAAAGTGGGTTGTTCTCCATGCAGACGTTGGATCTTCAGCTGGAAATTGATATGGAGTAAAATCATATACATCCATATAATCTGGAATAACAACTATTCCTCCAGGATGTTGTCCTGTTGTTCTTTTAACACCAGTACAACCTAAAGCTAATCTTTCTATTTCTATTGATCTTTTATTAATTCCTCTATCTTCAAAATAACCTTTAACATAACCATACGCTGTTTTATCCGCAACTGTTCCAATAGTACCTGCTCTATAAACATTATCAACACCAAATAATACTTTAGTATATTCATGAATTGCTGCTTGGTTTAAATCAGAGAAGTTTAAATCAATATCTGGAACTTTATCTGCATTAAAACCAAGGAAAGTTGCAAATGGAATATCTTGTCCATCTTTTAACATATCTTCCCCACAGCAAGGACATTTTTTATTTGGTAAATCAAATCCACTAGAATATACTGTTCCAAGTGCTTTACCTTCAAGTTCAAAAATTGAATGCTTACATTTTGGACATCTATAATGTGCTGGTAATGGATTTACTTCTGTTATTCCCATCATTGTTGCAACAAATGATGAACCAACAGAACCTCTTGACCCAACTAAGAAACCATCATCATTAGATTTTTTAACAAGTCTTTGTGCAATTAAGTAAATAGGATCAAATCCCGCACCTATAACTCCACCTAATGCACCTTTAACTTTCTTTTCTAATGCTTTATCATCTAACTCTTCTTCTGTTGTTTCTTTTATATAATCACTAACAAGTTTTATTACTTCATCTTTTCCTTTTAATATTGTTTCATGAAGAATATTAAATGCTTTTTCTTCTATTTCTTCTTTTTGAAGTCCTTCTTTTTCTAAATTATATTTAATTGCATTAAATACAACATCACCATATAACTCAGTGCCCAGTCTTCCTTCTATATTATGTGGAAGTGGATCTCCATACCATTCTTTTGCTTTATCATATACTAAGTCTGTAACTACTCTTGGACAATCAAGATATGTTTTTCCATCATCACTTCTAACTCTTGGAGAAAAAGGAACTCCTCCTGTTTGAACAATAACATCAAATGTATCAACCATATCTAATATTTTATTTGGATTAGTTATTACTAATTCTTTTGCTTTTTCTTCACCTAAGAATTCAAAATCAGAAAGCATTTCATTTGTAGTTCTTAAATGTTGAGACGGAATCTTTCCATTTAAATATCTAGATAAAGGATGTCTTCCTCTTCCAGGTACTTTTTGATTTATAATTATTTCTCTATAAATCTTATCTTCTTTCTTTAAATGATGAACATCACCTGATGCACAAATTAGTTTACCTGCTTCAGTTGTAACTCTAACTATTTTTTCAATATTTTGAATTAATTCAGCTTCATTAGCAAATACACTTGGAACCAAATGACAATATTCATCAACTGGTTGAACTTCTACATAATCGTAGAAATTAATTATATTAGTAAGTTCTTCATCTGATTTAGTTGCTGCTTGTGTAAACACTTCACCTTCATAACAACCACTACCAATTAATAAACCATCTCTTAATTTTTCTATTTCACTTCTTAATATTCTTGGTGTTTTATATAAGTACTTAGTATTTGCAAGTGAAACTATTTTAAATAAATTCTTAAGTCCTTCTCTATTTAAAGTTAATATATTTATATGATGAGCTCTACCATATTTATGTATTTCATTTTTTGGTACTAAATTATTTAATTCATCAATTGTTGTTATATTATTATCTACTAATTTTTTAATCATCTTAGCAAGTACTAACGCAGTACCTTCAGCATCGTAATTTGCTCTATGGTGAGCATCTTCATCAAATATAACATTATATCTTTTTGTAATTGCAGATAATGAATGTCTTGCTTCACCCTTATCTAATGCTCTTGATAATTCTAATGTATCTAATACACAATTAGTAAATTCTCCTAAATTATATTTTTGATATGCCATTCTAATAAAGGAAGTATCGAATTTTGCATTATGCGCAACTAAAGGTAAATCTCCATACCATTCTTTAAACATCTTAACAGCTGTTTCTTCATTCATTTTACCTTTTAACATATCATCTGTTATATGAGTAATTTCAGTAATCTTAGCACTAAGTGGTTTCCCAGGATCAATAAGTTCATCAAAAGTATCTAAAATTTTACCATTTTGAATCTTAACCGCACCTATTTCAATAATAGAGTCTGCACCACCGGCATTAAATCCTGTTGTTTCTAAGTCGAATACAACAAAAGTTGCTTCTTCTAATTTATCTTTAATAGGATTAACAACTATATCAACTGAATCATCTATCATAGTTATTTCAGATCCATATATTATTTTAAAAGGTTCTTCCCCTTCTTCTAAAGATTTATTCATATCTCTAGTAAGTAAAAACGCATTAGGAAAACTTTGAACTCCATCATGATCTGTTACTGCAATACCTCTATGTCCCCATTTTTTTGCAGTCTTAATTAAACTTTCAACTGATGCAACACCATCCATTTGACTCATTAAAGTATGAGCATGAAGTTCAACTCTCTTTTCTTCAGCATCATCCATTACTTCTTGATCTTTAGATTTGATTTCCATCATACTTTTAGCATTTAATACTAAATCTCTTGAGAATTCATCATATTTTACATTACCATTAATTCTATACCATTTATCTTTTTTTAATTTACCCATAACTTCAGTAAATTCATCTGGCACTCTAAAAAATATTTTTGTATAAAAACTATCTGTATAATCTGTAATTTTTAATGTAATTATTTTTAATGATGATTTTGGTGATTCAAATGTATCTATTCCAAATAATTTAACTTCTACATTTACAAATGTATTTTCATCATCTTCTTTAAAATCTTCTAAATCTTTTAATGAAGTTACTTTCCCATCAACATAATCTCCAAAAATCATATCTCTATCATCTTTATTAGTCTTAACATATGATATAGGTTTCTTATTATTAGTAGTGGATTCTTCTTTTTTAGTATAATTAATTTTAGAAGAATCTATATGCACATTTTCTATTTCTCCAACAATATCACTTTTTTCTACTTCTACATTTAATTTAATATCAAAGCCTATTTGTTTAAATTTCTTTTCTATTAAAGGCATTTTATTTAATAAAACATTTTCCATTGCTTTGTTATCTACAACTAAATATAAACCATTAGTAGTAAACTTAATCATCTTTTCTTTAAATAAAGTAGTCATAGCATTACTAAGACCAATTACATCAACTATATATGGATAATAATTATTAACAGATAATAATTCTTTATTAATTGGATTAATTGTATAAGTTACTGTTTCTAAATTAGGAAAAGCATTTTTTAAATTATTATCTAAGAATTTAATAACTTCAACAGGTAATAATTCTTTTGTTTCAATAATAAAATTCCAATTTAATTTATCCTTAGAAGAAATTATCTTTATTATTCTTCCATCTTTAAAACAATCATAATATTTTTTATCTATATTAACTTTTTCAAGCAATAATTTTAACTTATCATCCATATAACCACTCCTGATTTAAAACTAGTTTTATTATACCAATTTTTCTTTTTATTTAAAAGAAAAAAACATAAAAAAAGTCTATTTTATTACTTCATAGACTAGTTTTATATCATGCTTTTTTTCTTCACCAATTATAACTGTTTTTAAATATTCATTATAATCAATTTCCTTATTAGTATATACTCTCATTATTTCATCATCTTTATTAACTTTATCATTTATACTTTTTAATAATTTGACTCCAACTCCATAATTAATTACATCTTCTTTTTTCTTTCTACCCGCTCCTAAATCATTACATAATTTTGATAAATAAAGAGTATCTATATCATTTATATAACCAGTTTTATTTGAGATTATACTTATATAATTTTCTTCTTTTTTAATATTTTTTAAATCTCCACCTTGATAAGATACAAATTCATAAAGTTTCTTTAATCCTTCTTTATTATCAAATTTTTCTCTAACAATATCAAATGCTTCATCTATAGAAATATTCTTACCCATTGATACCATATAACTACTTAAAAGTAAGCATAAATTAGTGAAATTTTTATTCCCATTTCCTTCTAATACTTCAATTGCTTCTTCTACTTCTAATCCATTTCCTATTGTGTTTCCAAGAGGATAATCCATATTTGTAAGTAACGCAACTGTTTCTTTATTAAACCTTTTTCCTATTTCAACCATTGTTTTGGCAAGTTCTCTTGCATCATCTATATTTTTCATAAATGCTCCCTTGCCAACTTTTACATCTAGCAATATTTTATCTGCTCCACTTGCTAATTTCTTACTCATTATAGATGATGCGATTAAAGGCACGGAGTCTGTTGTTCCTGTAACATCTCTTAGAGCATATATTTTTTTATCAGCTGGCACTAAATTACCACTTTGTGAAACTAATGCTAAATTTATATTATTAACTTGATCAATAAATTCTTGCTCACTTAAATTTATTTTAAAGCCAGATATTGATTCTAATTTATCAATTGTTCCACCTGTATAACCAAGTCCTCTTCCACTCATCTTTGCTATTTTAACTCCTGATGCTGCAACTAATGGTAATACTACAAATGATGTTTTATCTCCTACACCACCAGTTGAATGTTTATCCACTTTAATACCATCTATTTTACTTAAATCTATTCTATCACCACTATTAAGCATTTCATTTGTTAAATTATATGTTTCATCAAAAGTCATACCATTTAATAAAATAGCCATAAGCAATGAACTCATTTGATAATCTTTAATATTATCATTCATATAATTATCTATTACATATTTTATTTCTTCTTTTGTTAACTCTTTTTTATCTTTTTTCTTTATAATTATATCTTTTATATTCATAGTATCACCTAATAATATTATATATTATGATTTAAAAAAAAGAAGATTAATCAATCTTCTTTACAATATACTCTACACCTCTTTTAGGATCTTTTCTTAAAAATTTTATTAAATTAGGATTTTTTCTAATTTCATTAATAATATCAATATCTTCTTTAGATAAGAATTGTTTATATTCTTCTCCATCCTCAGAAACAATTAACTTATCTCTTCCAAGTAGATAATCTGGTGTTGTATCTAGTGCATTTACTAAAGCTTCAAAAGTATCTAAATCAGGTGTTCTTGTTTCATGCTCATAACAAGAAATTGATACTTTTGTAACATTAATTAAAGCACCAAGTTCACGTTGAGATAGACCTTTTTCTTTTCTAAGTTTTCTAATTCGACTTCCTACTAACAATAAAATCACCTACTAGATAGTATGATTATATAAAACTTTACTATTCATATTATTAAAGTTAACTAAATAGGAACTTTTAACAAATAATATTTACACTCATTATATTTTATTATCATTATATTCTAAATAATTAAAAGATTTATT
>JAFOMI010000064.1 GCA_017418945.1 Bacilli bacterium | reverse complement strand
TTCCTGTACCTATTCCAATATACAATTCATTTTCATCAGGTACTTTTAATTCTTTTATAATATTATCAATTTTACTAGTTACATCATTAATAGCTAATTTTCTTCTTCTTATTTCTTTTTGAAATAAATCTTTTCCTCTATTATAGCTTTCATTCTTATCAGCTTTTGAAAAGAATGCTTTTATTTTATTTTTTGCTTGTGAAGTTTTCGCATAATTTAACCATTCTTTTGAAGGAGAACTTGTTTTATTAGTATTTATTTTAACTATATCTCCATCTTTTAATTCAGATGATAAAGGAACTATCATATCATTAACAAGCGCACCTACCATAGTATCTCCTACTTTAGTATGAACTTTATACGCAAAATCTATAGGAGTAGATCCTTTAGGTAATTCAAATACATCTCCTTTTGGTGTATATACATATATATTATCTCCAAGTAATTCATTTTTTACTTGATTAACAAAATCTTCAGGAGAAACTTTATCATCATTAAGTTCCATTATATTTCTAAATAATTGAAGTTTTTGTTCCATTGAATTTTGAAGTTTTTTTCCTTTTTCTTTATATGACCAATGTGACGCAATTCCTCTTTCTGCAACTTCATCCATTTCATGAGTTCTAATTTGAACTTCATATAATTTACCATCATGACCAAATACAGTAGTATGAAGTGATTGATACATATTAGTCTTTGGATTTGCTATATAATCCTTAAATCTATTTTGTTTAGGTTTAAACTTAGAATGTATAATTCCTAAAACTTGATAACATTCACTTTCAGTATCTACAATAACTCTAAGTGCATATATATCATATATTTCACTAAATTTCTTACCCTTTTGTAACTTATTATATATAGAATAAATAGATTTAGCTCTACCCTTAATTTCAAATTTAATATTATTTTCAATTAATAATTCTGATATTTTTCTTTGCATTTCTTTAACAGCATTATTTCTTTCTTCTTCTGTATTATTTAGAAGTTCTTCAACTGAAACAAATGCATTTGGTTTATAGTATTTTAATGAATTAACTTCAAGTTCAGATTTAATTTTAGATAAACCTAATCTATGTGCGATTGGAACAAGTATTTCAATTGTTTCTTTAGCTTTTGCTTTTCTTGATTCTTCACTTAAAACATAAAGAGTTCTCATATTTTGAGTTCTTTCTGCTAATTTAATAATGATTATTCTAACGTCTTCAGTTAAACCTATTATTATTTTTTTATAATAATTAATTTGATTTTCACTATCTGTAAACAAATTTAATTTATTTATTTTTGTAATACCTTTAACAAGCATTGAAATATCTTTACCAAAAGTATTTTCTATATCTTGTAAATCTGCATGACCAATATGAATTGTATCATGTAAAAGTGCCGCTGAAAGTGTATCAGAATCTGCATATAAATCTGTAAGAATATACGCAACATTTAAAGGGTGATGCATATATTCTTCTTTACTCTTTCTTATATCATTTTTATGAACTTCTTTCGCATATTCATATGCCTTTCTTATAGTATCTAATTCACTTTTTTCTTTGATATAACTTTTAACAACATCTAATAATTCATCTATAGAATTAATTTCTTTAAAGTCCATTTTATCACTCCCTTTTAGGAAAAAGAATTAAGCATTAATTCCTTTCACGCTTAATTCTTCTACTTTCTTTTTCTTTGGTTTATTACTATTTTTTTTATTTTTAGCATTTCTTCTTTTAGTCATTTTATTTTCAAAGAATAACCAAATAGATGCAGACATTAATACAGAAGAATATAAACCAGCAATTAAACCAATTAATATAGCAATATTAAATGCAAGTATTTCTTTAGAACCCATTACTATTAAACATAAAATTGGAAGTAATGTTGTAATAGTTGTATTAATAGATCTTAATAATGTTTGCTTAATACTCTTATTTGCAATTTCACTAAGTTCTTCTTTAGTTAAATTATTGTCATTTAATTTTTTCTTTTTATTTTCTCTAATTCTATCAAATATAACAATAGTATTATTAATCGAATAACCAATAATTGTTAATATTGCAGCAATAAAGATTGAATTAATTTCTAATCTTGTAATAGCAAATGCTGCAATAATCATAAATACATCATGGAATAATGCTATTACAGAAGATATTGCATAACTAAATTTATATCTAAATGAAATATAAATAACAATTCCTAAAATTGCATAAATTAATGAAATAATAGCATTCTTTATTAAATCTTTTTTAACTAAATTTGAAACAACTGAAATATCTGTTTTAGCTTCATATTCATTTGTAAATTTATTATTAACAATTTTAATATCTTCTTTATCTAAAATTTCAGATACTTTAACATAATATGTTTCATTATCTTTATTACTTTCAATAATTGTATAACCCATTTTTTTAATTTCATTATTTACAAGTTTTAAATTTCCATTTTTAACATTTGTAATAGTAATATCAGTACCACCTGTAAAATCAATACCAAAATTAAATCCACGAGTAATCATAAATATAATTGAAATAATAAAGATTATAATTGGTATCATTAAAATTTTATTAAATTTAGAAACATAATCTTTACTAAATTTCTTTTCTAGTTTTGAATCAACAGCATCATTTGATTTAACTATTTCACTCTTACTTTGATTAATAAACATTTTTAATTTATTATCAAAATAACCAGTTTTAACAAATGCATATGTTATTAATCTAGTAATTAATACTACAATTAACATTGTCATAATAATATTGATTATTAACATAGTTGCAAATCCCTTAACTGAACTTTCTCCAAACGAGAATAAGATAATCGCAATTATAAATGTTGTTACATTTGAATCTAATATTGAACTAAATGAATTTTTAATTCCGTTTCTATAAGCTGTTTTTAAATCTTTACCTTTTCTTAATTCTTCTTTTATTCTTTCAGAAGTAATAACATTAGCATCTACTGCCATTCCAACACCTAGAACTAATGCGGCTATACCAGGCAAAGTTAAAACGCCATCTATTAAGTAAAAAATTAAGAATGTCATAAATGTATAAATTAATATAACAGAAGATGCAATTAAACCAGAATATCTATATAATAATGTCATAAATACAATGATTAATACAATACCAATAATTCCTGCGATTTCAGTTTTTTGTAATGAATCATCACCAAATGCTGAACCTACAGTTTTTGATGATATTTCTTTAAATTTAACATTATTTGATCCTGAATTAATTAAATCAACTAAATTTTTAACTTGTTCTTCAGTAAAGTTACCTTGAATAATAACATTACTACTAAATCCTTGTGATACAGTTGCTGCTGACAAACATTTTGCAGAATTTAAATCACTAAAGCTTCCACAAGTTGCAGTTTTATATGAATCAGTACCTTCATCAAAATCTAACCAAATAACTATTAATTTATCCTCTGTTTGACTTATTTTTGAAGTTACTTCATAAAATAAATCCTTATTCTTAATATTTAATAAGATTGCAGGTCTACCACTATTATCTTGAGATATTTTAGCAGCTGTTCCACTAGATAATACACTCTTATCCATAAGTTTATTGTCACTAGAATCTCTAAATGTTAACTCACCTGCTACAGTAATATAATCTCTAGCTGATTCAGGATCTGTTACACCAGCAAGTTTTACTCTAATTTTATCTTTACCTTCAATTGTAAGTTCAGGTTCAGATACACCTAATTTATCTATTCTTCTTAACATTGTTCTATAAGTATCTTCAACTTCTGCACTTGTTAATTTCTTACCTTTTTCAGATGGAGATATTTGATATAAAATTTCAAATCCTCCTGCTAAATCTAATCCTTTTGTAATACTATTAAATACAATTGGAATTAAAGATGCTGAAGAAATAACGATAACTAAAACAGTTAAAAATATATGAATAAATAAACTGTTTTTAGTATTTAATTCCTTATTTTTACTATATTCACACTTTCCAAAACCTAAAATTATAAATCCAACAATTGGTATAATAACAGGTATAATACTAAATCTATTTTTATTAAATTTTCTAGCTAATCTAACTTTAAAACTAATATAATAATATAAAAATAATAAAGCACTTAAAATCATTATTAATACTAATGACATATTAGAATACTTTTTAAAATATATAAATAAGCATGCAAACAATGATAAAGAATATTCAAAAATAGAATACCATTTATAATCTACCATATCTAATAAGTTAATAATATTAACAATTGGTATATAAGCTAAAAAATCTTTTTTAGAACCCTTTCTAAATATTTTTGAAACTACAAAGCATAATAATAAGTAAGCTAAAATAATACCTATTACTAATATAATTTTGTTCATTTACTTCATCTCCCATATATATTCGTTTCAATTATAATTATACTAGAAAAAAACTAATTTTTAAAGAAAAAATTCATATATTTATTAATAGAATTAAGATTTTAGGAGAAATATATGAAAAACAAATTTATTAAGAGTACTCTTATACTAATTTTAGGTGGTTTTTTAACTAAAATACTTGGTATGTTAATTAAAATAATAGTAACTAGAAATATAAGTGTTGAAGCAATGGCAAATTATATGCTTGTTATTCCATCATATAATCTTTTTATAACTATTGTTAGTGGAGGATTACAAATAGCAGTATCAAAATTAATATCCGAAAATAAATTACAAAAGAAAAAAATTATTATTAATGCACTAATAATTTCTATGACAATAAGCATATTATTAATAATATTAGTTATAATTCTTGCTAAACCAATTGCTATCTTATTACATAATGAAGAATTATATATACCCATACTCTCTTCTTTATTATCAATACCATTTATAGGAATATCTAATGTATTAAAAGGATATTTCTTTGGTCAAAACAAAATGCATGTACAAGTAATAAGTAATTTTCTAGAACAAATAATAAGAATAATAATGTTTATCACTATATTACCTAGAATTAATAATGAATTATTGTCAGTTACATTTATAATTGGTTCAAATTTAGTGAATGAATTCTTATCAGTAATTATTCTTTCACTATTTATAAATAATAAAAAATTAGATTTAAAAGACATAAAGATTGATAATAATATAAAAAAAGAAATACTAAAAACCTCTATTCCTTCTACTATCTCAAGAATAATAGGTACAATTAGTTATTTCTTTGAACCAATTATAATTACAAATTTTCTTTTATTAAATGGTTACTCTAAATCTTATATAAAAATAGAATATGGAATTATTACAGGATATGTAATGCAGCTTCTCTTACTTCCATCATTCTTTTCAATGGCAATTTCTCAATCAATAATTCCTTTAATATCAAATGCATTTATTAATAAAAAATATAATTATATAAAAAAGAAAATAAAAGAAATAATTCTTTTATCATTTATGATTGGTTTTATTTATATTCTTATATTATTAATAAACCCTTCATACTTTATGAAATTAATATATAATCAAAACGAAGGTATTAATTATTTAAAACAAATGTCTATAATATTTATTCTACTTTATATACAAAGTCCACTATCTAGTATACTTCAATCTATAAATAAAGCTAAGGAACAAATGTTTATAACTACTATTGGAGTTATAACAAAATTTATCTTAACTATTATTTTTTCATATATGCATTTTGGTATATATGCATATATTTATCCTATGTTATTAAATATAATTTTTGTAACAGCATTAGATTATATAATTATAAGAAAAAGTATTAATTCTTTTTTATAACAAATACATCTTTATCTTTATAAAAAGCATAAAATACATTATCTAAATTAACTTTCTTTTTAAAAAGTTCATCTATCATCCATTTTTTATCTTTATTAATCATTTTTAAATTATCTTCTTCAATACTTCCATCTACTATTAAAGGAAGAGGAAATACTTTTTTATCCTTATCATCTTTTACAAATACAGATAATTTACCTCCTGTTTCTAAAATAGCATAATCTACTTCTTCTATTGTTCTTATTTGTTTATCTCTAAGCTGCGAAAGCAAATCATCTAAAGAATATCTTTGTTTTATCATTTCTTTAATATTTAATACACCTTTATTTATAATAATAGATTCTTTACCATCTATAAAAGATCTAAAGTTTTTATTTTTTAAAGTAAATATTGATAATAGAACTTGAAGGACTACTAAAATTAATAATGGAATTAAAGTATATAGTAAAGGATCTTTATAATTTTCAATTGATATCGCAATCATTTGAGATAAAACTGTAGAAATAACAAAGTCTACTAAACTAAGTTCTCCAAGTTCTCTTTTTCCCATAATCTTATATGCGAATATAATAGTAAAATAAAAGAAAACTGCTCTAAAAGCTATTTTAAATATCATATAATCACCATTATTATTTTGGTTTTGGTATATTATTTTATACAAAGAATATATTTAATTAGGTGATAATATGAAATATTTAAAAGCAATTATTCTAATGATTAGTATATTTTTAATATTAAACATAATAATTACAATAACTTCTTACTATTCTTTATTTAAAGATAATACTATAAACTTATTAAAACTATTTTCATTTATAATATCCTTTTTAACTTCATCTATATATTTTGGGTTAAATATCAAAAAGAAGGGATTAATAAATGGAGTTAAATTATCTTTAATATATATTTTATTATTTCTAATACTAAATATATTTTTAACAGGTTTTAATATTAAAAATCTTTTATATTACTTATTAATATTAATTATTAATATTTTAGGTTCTATAATTGGTGTAAACATAAAAAAGACTAATAAATAGTCTTTTATTTGTTTGTATAATTTTTTATAAATTCTTCTTTAAATTCTTTAAATCTATCTTCATCAAGAGCATTTCTAATATCTTCACATTCTTTTATTAAGAATCTAATATTATGAATAGATAATAATCTGCCCGCTAATTGCTCATTTGCTACTAATAAATGTCTTATATATGCTCTTGTATAATGTTTACAAGTATAACAATCGCAGTCCTCTTCTATAGGAGTAAAATCTTCTCTAAATTTAAGATTTCTCATATTAACTCTACCATGATGAGTAAATACATTCCCATGTCTTGCTATTCTAGTTGGTAAAACACAGTCAAACATATCTATTCCTCTTTCAACGCCTTCTAATATATCTATAGGTTCTCCTACTCCCATTAAGTATCTTGGTTTATCTTGGGGTAAATATGGAATTGAATAATCTATTGCTTTATACATATCTTCTTTAGATTCTCCATCATTAGCAACTCCACCAATAGAATATCCATCAAAATCCATTTTTACAGTTTCAGTTGCAGAAAATCTTCTTAAGTCTTCAATAGGTCCACCTTGTACTATACCAAATAAAGATTGATTAGGATTATTAAAAGCATCTTTACCTCTTTTTGCCCATCTAAGTGTTCTTTCTACACTATTTTTTAAATACTTATAATCTGCGGATGCTGGAGGACATTCATCAAAACTCATTGCTATATCACTATCTAATTTATTTTGAATTTCAATAGATTTTTCAGGAGTTAAGAATAATGGTCTTCCATCAATATGGCTTTTAAAATGAACTCCTTCTTCAGTTATATCTTTCTTTTTATTTTTAGCTAAACTAAATACTTGAAAACCTCCTGAATCAGTCAAAATAGGTCCATCATAGTTCATAAATTTATGAAGACCTCCTGCTTTATTAACAATATCTTCACCAGGTCTTAGCCATAAATGATATGTATTAGATAATATAACAGCAGAATTCATTTCTTTTAATTCTTCTGGAACTAAAGTCTTAACATTAGCAAGTGTTCCAACAGGCATAAACATAGGTGTTTCAAAAGTGCCATGATTTGTATGTAACTTACCTCTTCTTGCATTACCACAAGTTTTTAATAATTCATATTTAATTTTCATAAAGTCACCTTCCTATAAAATTTTACATTTTAAAACTAAAAAAGTCAATAAATTAAAAATGTGCATTTATTAGATGCACATTTTATTAATCAAACAATATATTATTTGCAGATACTGTAATAACTGGTCTTATTTCTTTATTAGAATTAATATAATCACTTTTAATTCCAGTACTAGAAACATAAGATGCTTTATTATATGATGAACTAATAATTTCACCATTACTATCATCTATTCCAAATGCTCTATATATTGGTCTTTCATCATCTGCACTTTGTAACCAATAATCATTATTTCCTGTTAACCAATCTATATTACTTAAAGAACTTGTTACTATAGAAGTATATTCTTCACTAGTTAATAATCTTATTTTAGATTTTGTATATAATCCTGATTGACAATTACCAGAAACACTTCCTCCAAAGGATGCTACTTCAAGCCCTGATGCATCATCACAAATAGAAGTATCAAATAATACTGTTTTATCTAAAGAAGACATAAGCATACTATTTAAAATATTATTTATATTTGAATTACTCCATTTATATATATCACTTGATGAATTAGAATGTGAATAAGTTCCTGGTATACTATTAGAATCTGCAAGTAAAGTTAAGATTTGATTATTCTCACTAACATTATTAACTCCAATAACATGCCAAGATAATCCTCCATAATTAATACTCTCACCTAAAACATATTTATTTTCATTTATATATGCTTCTTCACTTAAAGGTTTTTCTATATATTCATTCATTTCTATAATAGATACTGTATTAATAAATGTACCGGCAGATTCTCTTTCTGGCATATATAATACTATTTGTAAATACTTAGTTTCTCCAGGATATATAATAGTATCTGAAAGAGAAGTTGAAATAACTTTCCCATTTAATATAATCCAATCTTTATTTTCTTCAAAACTTTGATCAAATATAAGTCCATCTGGAATACTTTCTTCTATTTTATTTACATATCCAGGTCTTGAAGAATTATTTGTAATAGCTATGCCATAATAAACTCTTGCATTTGTTCTTAAACTATTTCTAACATTTATAGATACTCTTGATTCATTATTATAATTAAATATATTTGAAGTTCCATTATAACTTAAATCTATTTTAGTTATATATTTCTTAATATCAAACCCAAAAATTCTTCTTGGTATTAATCCCATATCATAGTTTTCTAATACAATATCATCATTAGTTATTTTAATACCAAATGGTTCATCTGGTATTTTCTTATTACTAATTCTTGCAATTTCATCAGATACTTTATAAGCATCAGAATCTATTTTTTCATCCATAGAAGCATATCTTCTAGTTAAATCATATTCTTTTCCATTATAACTTAAATCAATATAATAACTTCCTGTATCAAGATTATTAAATACATATTTTCCATCATTATCAGTAACAGTTTCTGCTACCTTGACAGAATCTTCACCATTTATTTTATATAAAGATACTGGTATAGAAGACAAATACTTATCATTCTTATCTTGAATACCATTTTCATTAATATCTTTAAATACTTTACCAGAAATACTTCTATTAACAACTCCAACACTAATAGTATTAGATTTAGTTTTATTTTTAGAATTTGATTCAATAAAGAAATTATTATTATATTTATTTGAATAATCATTATTATTAGGTTTAATAATAAGTTCTATATTATCTAATGTTTGATGAGATTCAATACTAATATTTGAAACCTTAAACGCAGTTATAGTTTTAAATTCACTTGTAATATCAGAACATTCTTCCCATTCATAATTAGATTCTTTTAATTTATCATAACTATTATTAGAACAATATATTTTTATATTTTCTAATGAAGAAGGTACATTTAATTTAACTTTATAATTACCATCAAATTTAGATTCATTTATATCATCATTAGATGGAAGAATATCAATTATTTTATAATTTTCTACTTTCTTATTAGTATTATTAAATATTGATAATAAATAACTAAATTCAGTATTCTTTTCAACAGATACTCCTCTATTACCTACATCTAATTCCGGAACTACATTCTCACTAGGAATTCCATGTATAGTAAATGTTTCTTCACTTCTATTAAATAAATTATTATCTTCTTCACCATTTACATTAATCGCATATAAAGAACTACTTATAGTAATATCTGTATCATCTACTATAGTATTAGTATTTAATTTAGCTTTAAAATTAATATTATCTAAAATAAAATTAGTTTTAGAAAAAGGTAAATAATAATATAAATAAGTGCCAAATCTATTTTCATCTATACCTTCTAAGTATTTATCTTCTATACTTGGAATAAATGTTAATGTATTTGGTAAATAAACAGTAACACCAATATTTTTAATAAACCAAGTATCATCTCCACCTACTTCTTCAATATAATCTTCAATTATAGATTTAATACTAAAATTAATATCTTCATTATCTTTTGTATTAAAGATTAATTTAGTATTCCCATCACTTGTTTTATTAAGAACTGATATTTCTTGTCTTGATGTATAATTTGTTATTCTTAATGCATCTGCATAATTAACATTATCTAGTTCATCTATTTCATATCCATTTATTACAGGAATTCTATAATTATCTTTATTAGTAAGTGCATCTTGATCTATATAATAACGAAGTACTTCATCAGAAGATGATGTTGATACTACTGATGAAACTTGATATGTTCTAGTTAAATCAGATACATTCCTAACTTTTAACTTTAATTTAATATTAACAGTAATATTATCAGGAAGAGAAACTCCTTCTTTTGTTTCAATTATTACTTTAGTAATTTTAATTTCTTTTCCATTTGAATTAACCGCATCATCTAAATTAGAATATATTTCTTCTACTCCATCATTTGCTTTTATACAAGGGCCTCCATATAAATTCATTATTTGATCACTTGTATAATTACTCAAATCTAAATTAGAGCATTTAGTTCTAAATACTTCTATATTTGCTTCATCTATTTTAGAATTAATTTCGCTTAAAGTATAATTACTGTTTTTAAAATTACCTGAAACTAACTTAACAACAAAATCATCTTTAGTAATACTATCGCAATCTTTACCATCACATTTTAAATCTATATCTACTATACTATTTTCTTTTTTATCATAATCTAATAATCTAAATGCATTAGGATTAATTTTAATTACTTCTCTTAATCCTTCTTTAGACATACTATTATTATAATTAAAAGTAGTTTTATATATAAATGTTGAGCCTTTTGATAAAGAGCCTATTTTATTATCATTATTTATTTTAGTATCATCTTCTAAATAAAAACTAGAATCATATGAATAATCATTTGTTTCATAATATTTATTTAAATTCATACTATATTTTTCATCAATATTATAATTTTCAGAAAGACTATTTTTTATATCATAATTACTTAAAACTGCTCCTACAAAGAAATCATTATTTAAATTAGCAGATCTAGGAGAAAATAAAGTAAATGCATAAGTTCCAATATAGTATTTATTATCTACACTAAAACCATTTGCTCTTGTAGTTGGAAATTCATTATTAATAATATAATCATTTATTGTAACATCATAAGAATTATTATTTTTACTAACATTCATATTTCCATAATTTTTAATAACATTACTATTATCTTCAATCATACTATAAGGTACTGAACTAATGACAGGATAAATTACATCTATATTTTTGTTATCATAAAACCTTGCCCATTTTTCATCTAGAATAACACTCTCATCATTTTCTTGTTCAAAACTTATATTAAAACTATAATCTCCACTTGGTGCATCAAATCCTTTTAATCCATTACTACTTCCTTCAATATATAAACCTGATATAAAAGTCATATATCTACCAGTTTTTCCATTTAATGAACCTTTTTGATTGCCTTCACCCATTAAATCAAATTTTAATACTGCATTTTTTGAAGAAACTAAAGTTGGCATATAGTTTTCAAAACTAGCTTCTTCAGTATATTCTCCATCATTATAACTATAATAATTAACTGTTGAAGAAACTTTTCCTAAAAATACTCCAGCTTCTTCATCAGTATGTTCTTTAATTACAAACTTAGGATTAATTTCCATTCCATTTGGCGCACCCAAAACATATAAAGTTATACTTTTTGTATATGTTCCAAATGTATCAATTCCATCAAACTCATAAGTACAATTTGTAACATTAGGTTTATCATTAACATTAAAAACAACATATTTTGCTTCTTCATTTGTTAACTCAACATCGACATCTACTACTCTATCAGAATAATTTTCATCATCTTCTTTACTTTCAATTTTAAAATCAAAATCATATGTTATTGTATCAAATGATCTTACAATTCTATTTGTATCAGATGAATCATTACCTCTAATATAATCAGAAACAGAACTATTACTAGATAAACCATCTTCTATATCAAAATTAGCAGTTCCTGTTTTAATACTCTTCAAACTAGCCACTTTAACTTTAAGTTTATTCTTACCTATATCATCTGCTTTAACAAAAGAATAGATAACCATACTTATTGATAACATAAATATAAAAATAATACATAAAACAAAATACTTTTTCTTTTCTTTAATTTCCATATAATCACCTATTTTTTACTTTTATTTAATATCATATGACCAAGTAATTTTTCTAATAACACCTTTTTTATATTCAATATTTAATTTTGCTATATTAGTTGGTAAATTGTCTACTCTAGCATCTCTATTTATAAATAGAATATTCTTATTTGATCTAACACCATAATATATATTTCCATCTATCTCATTTTCATATAAAGAATTATTTGTATAATTACCATATATATATGCGCCTTTTTTATTATCTACTCTAAATTTTTTAAATACATTAGTTATCTTTTTACCTACTCTAATTTTTCTTGAAATATAATATTTTTTAGAAGTAATTTCTACTTTACTTAATTTATAATCATTATAATATTCTTTTAAGTATACTGTTAATCCATCATAACTTAAAATCTTATAGTCATAATTATCAATTCTTTCTTTCTTTTCACTTTTTGCTTTTCCAAGTTCTTTAATAACATCTTTTTCTCTATCTCCATACTTTAAATTATTAATAGTTAAATCTTTAATAGAGAATATATCTTTGTTATTATTTCTTAATGTTATTTCTCCAAAATTTTTAAAGTAACTTAAAAATATTATTAACATTATTATTAATACTAACGCAAATAAAACATATGATATAAATAATTGTTTTTGTCTACTTGCAAGTATTTCATTTTTTATACCATTAATTTTATTATTAATAATTTCTTTATTAATTTTTTTAGTACTCATAAGAATAATCCCTTCTTATTATATTTAAATTTTAACATATTGTTATATAAAAGTAAATTAAGTAGAAAGAAGAATACGATTAATTCTTCTTTCTATTAATATATAATAAACCAGTTATTAATAGGATAATAACACATATTATTAAACCATATTTAACTCTAGTTATACCTGTTGTTATATTAACAATTAATTCAGCACTAGATGATGGTTTAACCTCAATTTTTTCTGTTTTTGGTTTATTAGTAATTATTGAATTTCCAATTACTCTTCCATTTTCATCCACATAGAATACCGCTACATTTATTTCTTTATTAGGTAATTCCATTCCATCTGGAGCTTTAGTTTCAACTATTCTATATTGCCCTTCTTCTAAATAATAAACAGTCGCATAACCATTATTAGTTCTTATTATTTTATTATCACTATTCTTATCTACTTTATAGAATAATTCATTATTAACATTTTCTTCAGTAACTGTTATATCTTCATATTTTTTATCATTACTTAATTTTTGAAGTTTAAACTCTCCACCATCTATTAAATTATTATATTCATCATATTTATAGAATGTAAATTTAGTTGGTCTATTTACTAATTCTTTTAATGTATCTACTACATCTAAATTTCTTGTAATTATAGCTTTAGTAAATCTCTTTTCTTCATCTTCAGGAAGACTATAACCTCTTGGTGCTTTTACTTCTTCGATAATATAACATTTATCATAATCTAAATATTGAATTAAAATTTCACCTTCTCTTATTTCAACACTTTCATTATTTTGATTTAAACTATTATCAAAATTAGTCCATGTCTCTACATACCTATCTAAAGAAAGAGTTGGTTTAATATCAATACATCTATTATCAGGTTTATCTTGACATGTAACAAGTATACTAGTATCTTTTACTTCTCTATTTTCATAAACACCATCTCTAATAGTTTTTAATTTTAATTCATTATAATTATTATTAATTGATTGTAATAAAATTCCTGAACCAGATGAAGTATCATTAAGTTCTTCTCTAGCAGTTTTATTTGAATCACAAGAATTCTTTTCATATATTTTAAATTGTGCACCTGGTAATAAATTACCATTATCATCATATTTTCTAATTAATAAGGATGTTGGTTTATTTATTACTTCTATTTCTTTAGTATCTACAGTTGTTAAATCTACAGTAAATGGTGTTTCTCCTCTTCTTCCTTTTGGAAGAGTATATCCTTTTGGTGAAACTTTTTCAAGTAATACATAATTATATCCACCTTGTAAATATCTAAGTACTAAACTTCCATTATATGGATGTAAATCTGTTACAAAATTATTTACATTTGTGTCATTTGTAACCATTCTATATACTTCTTTTATATGATCTTCTAAATCATCATTAATTTGACTTCTTGGATAAAATTTAACAAGTTTAATACCTGCATTTTCTCTATCAGTATAATTACTATAATCAGATGGGTGACAATTAACTCCTACATCACATTTATATAATTCAAAAGTAGTTGTTTCATCTTGAAGTAAATATCCATATTTACTATCTCTTTTTTCAAATACAATTCTAGTTGGTTTATCTTCAATAATAGTAGTTGTTGTAGGTTTATCATTATTTTCTCCATTACAGCATTCTATATCTAATTCTCTAGTTCTAGCTTCAGGAGTTTCTGGTAAAGTAAATATACTATTATTTGGAACACTAACTTCTTCTATAAAGTATTTTCTACCCCTACATAAATGAGTTATTTTAATGTGTCCACCACAAGTATGTAATTCTTTTGTAACACTTATTCTAGATAAAGTATTACTACTTATATCACCACTTATATATCTATATTCACTATAACTATTTTCATCTTTACAAGTTCCAGAATCTTTAACCTTAGTAAAATCTAAATAAACTTTTTCTCCATTTTCAATATAATAAACTTTAAATGTTATACCATCAAATATACTAATTTCTTCTTCATTTTCAAATTTAACTACTTCACTAGAATCTAAATATGAATAAAAATCAGTTTTTGTAAAATCAACTTCTGTTGGTTTATTATCTAATGTTTGTGTAGATATTCCTTTAGTACAAACATTGTTTCCAAATTCATCTTTTCCAGTTTGATTACTTGTACTACAATCATCTATTGTAAATGTATAACTACTTGATTGTTTATAATTTGGAGAATAATATCCAAAACAAGTATTGTTAGATGGACTTATGCATGTCTCTTCACAGCAGCATTCATTTTCTTTTACAGTATATGTTCCTTTTGGTAAATGATATACATAAAATTCTCTATTATTATCTAAATAAAGAGTATTAGTTTCTTCTCCTGTAACACCATCTAATGTATTATTCTTATATTCATATCTTCCATCAGATACTTTAATTAATGAAACTACTTCATTATTACTATCATATATAGTAAATGGAATCTTAGTAATTTCTTCAGTAGTCATATCTTTATAAACATCATCATAATTATTTTCTTCATTTACTGTTTTAGTAAACTTAAATTCTGTTTTATAATTTACAAATTTATTATCATTTGTCATTATTTGTCTTGTCTTATTTGGAACAATATTTTTAGTAACAGTTGTTCCAAATGTATGATATAAAGGAGCTTTAGTTTCAGTAACTTTATAAGTTGAATCTAAAGTTTTTGGAATTCTTATAACACATACTTCACCAATACTTATTCCATTTTCTTTATTTTCACTTGATGAAATTAATTTAGTGTTATCAGTTTTAGTATCACTTAATCCATCATATATATAGCATCCATTATATCCATTTTCACTAGATATTCCAGAAACTTTTACATATTTATTTGAAGAATTTGTAATAACAAATTCTGCTCCCCCAACTTTTGTTTCATTATCTTCTAAAACTTTATAGAAATTAATAACATATGGTTTATTAATAATTGTATTACTTACTTCTTTTCCTTTAATACTTTTATCAATTTCTAAGTCTATTTCACCATTTTCAAATATAAAGTATGCTGAATCATTTGTATCTTTTTCAATAGCTTTATATCCTTCACCATTAGGTACTCTTGTAATACATATTCTACCATTTGAATCAGTTAATAAAGCACTCGCATCATTTTCACTATCAACTAAAGAATTATATATATAGCATCCATCACTATCTATTTGATTAGTTTTAATAAACTCATTTCCTTTTTTAACTATAAATTTAGCATTAGTTAAAGGTGTACCATCTTCTTTTACTTTATAAAAACTTAAATGATATGGTTTATTTACTAATGTATTATTATCGTTTATAGATTCAATTGTTTGCTTTGGAGTCACAGTAAATGTTTGACTATCATCCACATAATATGATAAATCTCCAGATTCTGTTTCAATTACATCATATGTTTTATTCTTATTAACTCTTATAACGCATATCTTACCATCAGAATCACTAGATAAAACACTCGCATCATTTTCATTTGTTGTTTCTTTATAAATATAACAACCAGAATAACCTGAAGCACTACTTTTTCCATCAACTTTAATATAATTATCAGTTCCTGATTCTTTAATCTTAAATTTAGTATTTTCTATTCTAGAATTTAGTCCTTCTCTAACCTTATAAAAAGTTATTGAATAAGGACTATTCATAATAGTATTACCTTGAACTTTAGTCATTACTTTTGTAGTACTTGGTACTAGTGAAATAGATCCTTCATTTTCAAAATAATATCCATCATTATTAGTTGATTGTTCAACGATAGTATATGTATCATTTGGTATTTTAGAAATACAATAATATCCTGTTTGAACATCATTAACACTTAATTCTGTACCAGAATCATTTACTCCACTATAAACATAACATCCATCTAAAGTCCCTGATACTGTTACAAATTTACCACTACTATTTTTAACTTTAAATTTAGCTTCTGTTAAAGGTGTACCATCTTCTTTAACTTTATAAAAACCCAAATATAATTTATCATTAACAATAACATTATTGTTACATGTTGAATTATAAGTTTTTTCTTGTGACGCAGTTAACATAACACAGTTATTAGTAGGTATAGAGTATCCTAAAGGTGCTACTATTTCTTTAGCATAATAAGTAGAATTTGTTAATCCTTTAATTTCTATAGCACCATTTGCATTAGTTGTTTTAGTTGCAACAACATTTCCTACACATGTATTAGAATTATATATTTCAAATTTAGCACCACTTAATAAACCGTCACTTCCATCATTTTTCTCAATAGATAAGCAATATCCATTAATATTAGTAACATAAGCATCATTATTAGTTCCAGTACCATATCCTTTATTTGTAATAGTTACTGTTACTGATTTTGAAGTACTATTTGGATAAACCTTTGGTCTTTCATTTCCAGTATATTCTTGATTACTTGAATTATATACTTTAGCATATCCATCACTATCAACTTTTTCTTTAACTACATAAGATGATCCTGCAGGAAGTGTTCCTATAGAAGATGAATTTAATCCATAATATGCATATCCTTCGTTATTAGAATATACAGTAGTTAAATATGTATTAGAACTATTATATATATCAAATGCAAAATGATATGTACTAAAATCAATATCACTATTTACTTTTTTTATTCTAATATATCCTGTTTCAGTTTTAGTATTTTTAACTAAAGCTGAAGTTGAATTATAATATCCTATAGAATCTTTATTAGATGTTCCTATTTTTATTTGACCATATAAATAATAATTATTATTTGTTTCTAAATAACGTTCATAATCAACATTAGAAAATGAAACATTATAATCTCCCATTTTCTTAGATACTTCTCCACTTTCCCAAATAAGATATGGAGTATTAACATCAAGCATTGCTTGTCCACTAGTATTTAATCCTAGTTTACCAGTTTGTCCTTCATTTATTGTTACATTTTCACCAATTTGCGCACCTATAGAAGTACATCTACCACTTGAATCTTGTGCTGCACATTTATATAATCTAAAAGTTGCAGTTTTATTTGAATCATTTGGAGTAAAATCTTTTGTCACTTTAATATAAGCTTTTGGTGTTTCTTTATATTCCCAGACCATTAAATCTTGACCAGAACCTTCATGGTAATATGCTTTAAATCCATCTGCAGTTCCTTTATCAGTTTGCCACAAAGTATAAAGTTCACTATATAAAGATTTAATATCACTTTCCCAATTCTTTACTATAGTATTAACTTTATTTCCACCACTACTACAGCTAGAATCATAACAAGCATATACTAAATCCCAGTCACACGCATAACTAGAAGATTCATTATAGCTATCATCAGTATCATATCCGCAATTTACTCCATTAAAACTACTATTATAAGATAAAACATATGATACAGTTACCGCTGATACTGCACTATATACTCCACTATCATATGTTGCATGTCCACTAAATCTAGATGAATATTTAGAAGTCATAGTTCCAGAATTTCTAGTCCAACCAGGTGCATTATATGTATAATATACAATTGCTCTATATGGAAGCTTATTTGAAGTACCAGGAATAGTATAATAATAAGTATTATCATTACTACTATTTAAAGTAATAACAGATGAAAAACTAGAATCATGGCTTACATATCTTGGTTGTAAACATAACCCATTATTCTTACCATTTGAAACATCATTTCCATCAATTTTATATTTAAAAACTGCTGTTGAAGCTTCTGTACTTGCACCGCTTGTATAAGTAACACTAGTTGAATCAACTTCTGTAAAAGTAGATGCTTTAATACTATCCATTCCAAAAAAAGAAACGGTTAAAAGAAATAATACTAATAGAGTTTTTCTAAATTTCTTCATATGTGCTCCTTTCTAAAATCCAATACTTGAATTATTAAGATATCCATCAAATGTATCTTCTCTTAAAATAACTTTTATTTGTAATTGATCTATTTCAACTTCATTATCTCCTGATATTAGATAATCACTAGTCCATCCCATCCATTTATCTTTTTTATTATGAGTCCTATAATAAATTCTATATTTATTATAAACTTCATCAGATAAAGAAAATCTAATACCATATAAAGAATCTATTTGATTACCGCACATTTCTCCATCATAAGTATCATTATCATTAAAATCATTTGAAGAAGAATAAGTATTATATAAAATATGACCATTTTTATTAGTTTTTATTTTAGCTTCTACAGCTTTTATAGAACTATTTTCAATTCCAGCAATTTGGCCATTCTTATACCATTTACTCCATCTGCCATTTGTATATACTCTATAATATACTTTGATACCACTTGTCTTAATAACGTCCCTATTACTTATAAAATTAAACCCGATGCAAACTAAAAGTATAAAAATAAGTGTACATACAACCATAATAAAAACTATCTTTTTATTATTTGTATTCATACATTCACCTCTATTATTTATATTAATTATACATTTTTTTAAAATAATAGTAAATAAAAAAAACTATATAAAATAGTTTTTTATTAAATTAATTATTATTACCTATAACATCCTTATATTTTTGATCTAATTCAATATTGATTAAATTAATTTTACCACTTTCATCTTTTTGATAACTATAATTAGATACATAACCATTACCTTTTATATTACATGGTATATTTACCATTTTACAATAATTATTGATAGATTTAGAAGATAAACCTCCTAAGTTATTCTCGGTCATATTTCCATTAGTAAATAATAATAATTTACCATTTACTAAACTTCCACTACTAGGATATTGATTTATTATCTTATTTCCATCACCAATAACTTCATAACCTATACCATTAACATTTAATATATTCTTAACTTCATCTATATTCTTATTTAAATAGTTTTCTATATTATAATTATTTTTTGTATTAGTTCTTACATTAGTCAAATTATAATATGCCTCTAAATCTTGAATTAAAGACTTAACTGCATTAGACATACGTAAAGATGTAGGTAAATCTTTAAACGCTACATAGAAAATATATTTAGGATCATTTTTAGGATACATTCCTGCGAATGATCTTATAGAATGAACATAAGATGAATAATATTCTCCTGTTTGATCATTATATACTTCTGCAGTACCTGTTTTACCAATAATATCATAACCATCTAAATGAAAATCAGAACCAGTACCATTACCATTAACAACAAGATCCATTAAGTCTTTAATATGATTAACAGTCTTCTCACTAGCAACTTTTTTACCCTTTTGTTTTTTAGCTTGATAAATAACTTCTCCAGTATTTGGATTAACTATTTTTTCAACTATAGTTGGTTTTAACAAATAACCATTATTTGCGATTGAAGTAAGTGCTTGTATATGTTGTATTGGTGTTGTTCTAATACCTTGACCAAACGAAGCATTTGCAATTTCAATATCATATTTAAATTCTATTTGACCATTAACTTCACCTTGTAATTCAATTCCAGTCTTTTTACCAAAACCAAGTTTTTCAAAATATGCTGCCAATTCATCACCTGTAATATAATGTTGAACTAGATTAGCAACACCTATATTTGATGATTGAGTATAACCATAATCATATGTTATTTCACCCCAGCCCCAACGGTTCCAGTCTCTAATTACATAATTAGATAATTCCATAGAACCTGACATATAAGTAGCATTACCATCATAATTTCCCTTTTCCATAGTAGCCATATAAGTATAAGTCTTCATTGTACTACCAGGTTCAAAAGAAGTAGAAATTAACGGATTTAAATAATTCTCTATATTCTTTTTGTTAGGATCAAAACTAGGTTTAGTAGCTGATGCTATTATTTTACCTGTCTTAGCTTCCGCAACTACAAATATTGCCCATTCTGCTCCTGAATCTTGAAATTCTCTATTTAAAGCTCTTTCAGTCATTAATTGAACATTACTATCAATAGTAAGATATATATCATAACCATCTTCTTTTTCAATTCTAATTTCAGGTACATTAACAAGTCTATAACCACTAGCATCTTGTTGATATGTAACAGAGCCATTTATACCATTTAATTTATCATTAAACTTAGATTCAATACCCATTTCTCCAACTGTATTACCTTCATCATTTGTAGTCACATAACCAAGTATATATGACGCAAAATCTAGATTAGGATAATACCTTTTATTTGATGCAATAAAATCAATACCAGGTAAATTTAGTTTTTCGATAGCTTCTTTTTGAAGTTCAGTAAGCCCTCTTCCACCAGGACCAAGTTCTACTTGATATAATCCTTTTTGATCTAATAATTCATATACTCTTTCCTCAGTCATATTAATTAAAGGCGCTATCTTTTTAGCAGTTTCTCTTTTATCAACAACATGTTTCGGTTTAGAAGAATTCTTACTTCTACTACTATCTAAATATGCAATTACTGTATAAGAATCCACAGTTTCTGCAAGTATTTCTTCATTCTTATCATATATAGTCCCTCTAGTTGCATATAAAGTTTCCTTAGTAGTATTTCTATTCTTAGCAAATTCTTTTAAATTAATACCATTTATAGTAGAAGAAATATTTAATTGTATTACTCTTCCAATAATAACGCAAAATAAAAGAAGCCCAAATATAAATACAAATTTGTTAATGTGTATCTTACTTGTTTGCTTCTTCATAATTGCACTTCCTATCTTTCTGTAATTATTCTAATATTACCATTATTATACGCCAAACCTGCTTGATTTGCAACCGCATTAATATTTTCTAGAGATGCTAATTCATTAATTTTCATTGTTAAACTTTGATTAGTTTCTTTTTGATTTTTAACGCTTCTAGATAATCTTTCAACTTCAACATTAATAGAACTTAATGTATTCTTAGCAAAAAAACTTACAACCCATAAACTAAATAATAGTACTGCTCCAAGTACAGTAAATTTCTTCTCTCTTTTAATTAATTTTTCAGTTCTGTCTTTTTTATTCTTTTTCATAATAACACCAGTCCTTTACAGTTTTTCTATTACTCTTAATATTGAACTTCTTGATCTATTATTTTCTTCTAATTCCCCTTTTGATGGTTTATATTTACCAATTAATTTTATCTTTGGTCTATATTCTTCTGGAATATATGGTAAACCTTTATAAACCTTATCAACTTCACTATACTTTTTAAAAGTATTTTTTACTATTCTATCTTCTAACGAATGAAATGTTATAACACAAAGTCTTCCACCAACATCTAATAAATCAATCGCATCTAATAAAGCTTTTTGTAAAACATTTAATTCATCATTTACTTCAATTCTTATTGCTTGAAATACTTTTCTAGCAGGATGATGATCTCTTTTATATTTTTCTGGAACATTCTCTTTTATTATTTCAACAAGTTCAAGAGTAGTTTCAATCTTTTTATCATTTCTTGCTTTTACAATTCCTTTTGCAATATTTCTAGCATATTTTTCTTCACCATATTCATAAAATATTCTTGTTAATTCATCAACTGAATATTCATTAACTACTTCATATGCACTTAGTTCTTGATTTTGATTCATTCTCATATCAAGTCTTGCATCATTATGAAATGAAAATCCTCTATCTACTTCATCTAACTGAGGTGAAGATACACCAAGATCAAATAAAATCCCATTTACTTTTGTAATATTTCTTTTATTTAATTCTTCTTTTATATTTACGAAATTACTATTTATAATTTCATAATTGTTACTTATTTGATCAAGAATCTTACGACTATAAGAAATCGCTTCCCCATCTTGATCAAAGGCGAATAAACAACCCCTTGTTATTCGTTTTAATATTTGTGAACTATGACCAGCATAACCTAATGTACAATCGACATATATACCATTTTCATTAATATTTAAATTATCAATAGATTCATTTAATAAAACACTATAATGTTTACTCATTAAATAATCCCTCAGCTATTTCATCAAAATTATCAATATTGTCATTAAAGAAATCATCAAATCCTTCATTTGACCATATTTCTAATCTTTCATTAACACCAATTACTACTACTTCTTTTTTGATGTTTGCATATTCTTTTAATGGATTTGGTATATTTATTCTGCCATTGTTATCAAGTTCACACTCAGTGGCCCCTGAAAGAAACATTCTCATAAATGTACGAGCATCTTTTCTTGTAAATGGAAGTTCTTTTAACTTATCAACTATCTTATTCCATTCATCTAAAGAATAAATAAATAAACATTTTTCAATTCCTCTAGTTACTATGAATTTATTTCCTAATTCATTTCTAAACTTCGATGGAATAATAAGTCTATTTTTTTCATCTATATTATGATGAAATTCTCCCATGAACATATTAATCCCCCACATTCAACCACTTTTCTCCACTGGTTAATTAAATTATATATTATATATAATTTTTTGTCTATATTTTTAAAAAAATAACCAAAAAAAAAGAATAGTTTACACTATTCTTGTAAATTAAATACCTTTCCAAGTAATTCATTCTTATTTTGAATACCATTAAGATAATCTTTAACACTAGTTCTCTTTTTTCCTTCAAATTGAATACAAGTTAAAACTATTTCTCCATCCAATGTCTTAACACCTAATCCATCATCATAAACATCAATAATTTCACCAATTCTACCAGTTTTATTACTATTTATAATTCTTGATTCAAATATTTTTACTCTTTTATTATCTAAAATAACATACGCTACAGGAAATGGATTAAGTCCTCTTATTTTATTAAATACTTCTATTGTATTTCTATTAAAATCTAATAATTCATCTTCTTTAGAAATATTATACGCAAATGAAACTTCTTCTTCATTTTGCTTTATTGGAGTAACTAAACCATTAACTATTTTTTCAATAGAAGGATTAATCATTTTAGATCCAAGTTCACTTAATTTTGTAAACATAGTTCCAACATTATCAAAGGCCTCTATTTTTTCTTTTTCTTGAAATAAAATATCTCCTGAATCCATTTTAGTATCCATATACATTATAGTAATACCAGTATACTCATCTCCATTAATAATTGAATGATGAATTGGTGCTCCTCCTCTATATTTTGGTAAAAGAGATGCATGTATATTAATACATTTATATTTTGGATATTCAAGTAATATTTTTGGTATTATTTGACCATATGCACATGTTACTATCATATCTGGATTCTTATCTAATATTACTTTATAATCTTCTCTTATATTAGTAGGTTGAAACACTTCTATATTATTCTTAATTGCTTCTTCCTTAACAGGACTAAACATTATTTCTTGTTTTCTTCCAACTTTTTTATCTGGTTGTGTTACAACTAAACAAACATTATGTTCTTTAATCAATTCTTTTAATGGTCCTACTGAAAACATAGGAGTTCCCATATAAACTATATTTAATTTTTCCATACTATCACCTTAAAATAATTTTAAAACATCTTTAACTGTTATAAATAACATAAGTCCCATTAGAATAAAGAAACCTATTTCATTTATCATGCTTTCTACTTTTAATGGTACTTTTTTACCAGTTATTTTTTCTATTATTAACAAGAACGCTCTTCCACCATCAAAAGCTGGAAAAGGAAGTATATTCATAAATCCAACATTTATTGATAAATAAGCAGTTAATGATAAAATCGATAATAAACTAGATTTTGCAATTCCAACAACTTGATATATTCCAACTGGACCAGATAAACTATTAATTCCAAGTTTTCCAGTAAATAAACTTATTAATACAATAATTAATGATTTAAAGATAGATATAAATTTTGTAAAAGCAAATTTTATAGATGAAACAATTCCTTTTTCATTTTTAGTTTTTACACTAATTCCATAATAATAACTATCATTTTCTTTATCATACTTAGGTTTTACTTTATAAGTTTTTATTTCATTATTCTTGTTTTTAATCTTAATTGATAATGTTTTTTTGCCTCCAGAAATCGCAATTGCTGTTTGTATATCATCAAAATTCTTTGTCTTTTTATTATCTATTTCAATAATCTTATCACCATTTCTTGCACCTAGCTTATATAAAGGATAATTCTTATTTAATTCACTTAATTCATTAGTGCTATAACTTGTTCCAAAAGATAGTCCTATAATAAACAATAAAACTAGTCCTAAAACAAAATTATTAAATACACCCGCAACTAAAACAGATAATTGTCTTAAAAAGCTCTTATTATATAATCTTTTATCCTCAGGTATTTTTTTTAATTCTTCATCTTCTTCATCATATACTTCCCCTGCTAAAGCAACATATCCACCAAGTGGTATTAATTTAACCATATATTCTGTTTCATCATTCTTTCTTCTAAAAGAAAAAAGTTTTGGACCAAATCCTAATGAAAATTCAAATACATGAATACCAGCTTTTTTTGCAAATATAAAATGTCCAAATTCATGAATAAATACTATTAATCCAAGAATTATTATAAATAAAATAAACGTTGTCATAAATCCTCCTATAAAAATAATGCCCTTATTATTATATATACAGTACTAACAATTAATATACTATCAAGTCTATCAAGAATTCCTCCATGTCCTGGCAATATATTAGAATAATCTTTAATATTATACCTTCTTTTTACTGAACTAAATAATAAATCACCTAATTGCCCAAATATAGATAATATAACTGTAATTAAAATTATTATTAATAAATTCATTCCTTGATTAATTTCATACAAATAATATATGCTTGGAATAATAGTTCCAAATATAGTACCAATTAAACTACCTTCGATTGTCTTATTTGGAGATACCCTTGGAAGTAATTTATTCTTACCAATTAATTTTCCTCCAATATACGCAAATGTATCAGTTAAAGTAGTAATTAAAACAATGTATATAAATGTTTCTAAAGATGAATTTCTTATAAAATATAAATTATAAAATAAAGTACCAAGAAATAACACCAGTGCACTTAATTCTAAAGAATCTAAAAATGTATAAGTATCATTTTTAATAAATATTAAAGGTATGAAAAAAAGCAATATGATTAATGAAACACAAGGCAAAAACGCTTCTGCACATAATGTTAAAACAATAACTGATATATAAGATATAATTTTTACAAAAAAAGGTATCTTTTTTTCTTTTTCAATTAAATCAAGCATTTCCTTAAAAGCAAGTGTAGAAAGAATAGCTAATGCTATTTCAAAATACATTCCTCCAATAATAATTAAAGGAATAAAAATTGCAAGTAAAACTATTGCAGTTATTAATCTTTTTTTCATATTATCACCATTTTAATTATATACTATTTAAAATTTATTTACAAGAAAAAAAGTATTAGGTTCCTAATACTTAATCACCAGCAATTATAGATAAAATAAATGTTTCTAATTCTCTTGTTTTAGCATAACTCTTTGCTATAATATCATACTTATAATTCCAATATGTAATATTATTTTCTTTAAATTCTCTATTATTCTTTTGAAAATCATTTATTTTATTCTCTGCTATTGAAGATAAAGATGCAGCTAATCTTTTAAGATCTACATCATTTAAATTAGCTTTTCTTACTTGCTCTTTTAAATCTTCAGTCTCTTCTTTTTTTAATATTTCAAAAATTAAATTATCATATATTAAGTTTTGATTTAAAAGTTTATTTTTTAAAAAATCCATTTTATCTTCATACTCTTTTTTTGATATTTTATTTTGACTAAAATTGAATTCAACTTCATTCATATCACTCTTAACTTGAGTTTCTTTTATTTCTTTTTCTTTTGATAAGTAATAAAATTCTTTTTTTGTCCCATCATCATAATATTCAATTTCTAGAATTGGATAATCTTTAAATAACTCAGGATTATTCTTTAATATTTCTTCAATATTCTTAGATTCTTCATTACTCATTTCTATATCTACATTTTTTATTATGTCTTCCATTTTTGTGCCTCCATTATTTAACTTCTTCTATTTTCATAAAATTAGTATAATTAACAGATTCTAACGGAAAAGACCCAACTATTACTACTTTATCGCCACTTTTTAATTTTAATAATCTTTTTGTAGCTTCTAAAGATATTTCAACTAATTCATCTGTAGTTTCAGCAAGACCAACACTTAATGGAACAATTCCATAATTAATAGATAATCCTCTAACAACTTTTGCATTTGGAGATACCGCAACTACAGGACAACTAGGTCTATAATTACTAATATCTTTTGCTGTTGCTCCACTTAATGTTGAACATACTATTGCGCTTGCCTTTACTCTATTTGCAGAATCAACTGATGAATATGCAATTGCTTTTGAAATATTTATATTTTCATTTCTACTAATTTCTAATAGTAAATTATTATAGTCAATGTCACTTTCTATTTCATCTATTATTTTATTCATAATTTTAACTGTTTCAACTGGATAATTACCATTAGCTGTTTCTTTTCCAAGCATTAAAGCATCTGTTTTATCTAGTACTGCATTAGCAACATCAGATACTTCTGCTCTTGTTGGTTTACTATTTTCTTCCATTGTTGCTAGCATCTCAGTTGCAATAATACATATTTTTTCTTTTTCATTTGCTAATTTAGTTAGCTTCTTTTGTATACCAGGAACTTTCTCAATACCAAGTTCAATTCCAAGATCTCCTCTTGCAATAATTATTCCATCACTTACTTTTAATATCTTATCAATTTCTTCTAAAGCTTGTTTATTTTCAATTTTAGATATTAACTCTATATTATTATCATTTAAACCTATTAATACATCATTAACATCTAAAACATCTAACTCTTCTTTAACATGAGATAAAGCTAAATAATCAACTTGCATCATAACCGCAAATCTAATTACTTCTTTATCATAATTAGATAAAAATTTCATATTTAAATTAACATTTGGAATATTAATTGTAGAGTCAGGTTTAATAATACCATCATTTTTTATAGAACAAATAAGTGTTTCTTCATCTTTATTAATAACTTCAAGTTTAATCTCTGCGTTATTTAAATAAATCTCATCACCTATTTTAGAATGAACAATAATTTCTTTATATGGAACAGGTATAATATCAGAATCTCCAATAATATCTCCATACACTAATCTAACCATCTTATTCTTTTCTAATTTAATATTAGGCTTTATAAGACCACCTATTCTAATATCTGGTCCTCTTGTATCTAGCATTATTCCTGTTTCAAGTCCATACTCTAAATTAATTTTTCTAACATTAAGAATAGCATCTCTTGCAAAACCAAAACTAGCATATGCCATATTAATTCTAATAACGTCAACCCCAGAAATGATCATGTCTCTTATTACTTCATAAGTACAAGAAGATGGTCCCAATGTTCCAATCATTTTCGTTTTATTCATGGTATCACCTATTTTAATTATACAACATTTTTTATTAATAAAAAAGAAAAAAAGTTATATAACTATAACTTTTTCATGTTATTAACTATAATTTGATAACTACCATTTCTTCTTTCAACTCTACCATTAACCTTAAATACATCACCTTTAGTGATATTATAATTATTTTCATATACCTTAGGAAACAATACAAGTTCAATAGAAGAGTATTCATCAGATCCAGTTAAAAATACCATTCTTTCTTGATTCTTAGTAGCTATTTCTCTTTTATTATCAATTAATAAATATATATCTACTATTTTATTAAAATAATCTTTAATTTTTTTTGTAGTAATATTATTATCTCTCTTATTTTGAACAGGATGATTTGATAAATAAAAACCAAATGTAGATAATTCAATATTTATTAATTCATCTTTATCATATTCTTCACATACAATTATTTCTGGTTTTGGAACTATAGATGATGATAAATCTTTACATAATTCTGCATAATTAATAATTAAATCAAGATTATTAATTAAAGTTTTTTTATTATAATTAAATGAAGAAAAGCATCCCGAATATATCAATTCTTTTAATATATTACTAGTAATTCCTTTATCATAAGTTCTTGATACAAAATCAAATATATCTTTATATAAACCATTTTTTCTTTCATTAATAATAAATAAACTAATTGTAGAATTAACATTATTTATCATAGATAAAGAATATCTTATTCTATTATTCTCTATTATAAAATCATTAGTGCTTAAATTAATATCTGGTTTTAATATTTCAATATTATTTAGTTTACAATCATTAATATATCTTTTAACTTTATTCATATCATTCATAGACTTATTTAAAATATTTTTCATAAAATATAACCTATAATTTGCTTTTAAATAAGCCATTTGATATGAAAACATAGCATAACCTACAGAATGTGATTTATTAAATCCATATTCCGCAAATGGACAAATATAATCAAACACTTTTTCAGAAACCTCTATATCATATCCATTCTTTATAGAATTATTTATAAATTTTTCTTTTTCTTTAAGCATTAAATCAGTCTTTTTCTTAGACATAGCTCTTCTTAAAATATCTGCTTCACCAAGTGAAAAAGAAGCCATTAAAGACGCTATTTGCATTATTTGTTCCTGATATAATATTATTCCATAAGTATCTTTTAAAATACCTTCTAAATCATTATGAATATATGTAATTTTTTCTTTACCATCTTTTCTCATTGCATATAAATCTACATTATTAATAGCACCAGGTCTATCAAGAGCAAGTAAAGATATTAAATCATTAAAACTATCTACTTTTATTTTTCTTAATATATTTTTTAGGGTTGGAGTTTCAAATTGAAAGATACCATCAGTATCAACATTATAAAAAATATCTAAAGTTTTCTTATCATCTAATGGAATTTTATTTATATTTAAAGAACCAATGTCTTTAAGTACGTCACTAATAAAAGTAAGATTATCAACTGCTAGAATATCCATTTTAAGAAGACCTAATGATTCAGGATAATCCTTTTCAAAGCCACATATATTTACTCCATCAGCCTTAATAATAGGAACATATCTATCTAATTCTTCTTTTGAGATAATTATTCCAGCAGCATGAATACCTCTACCTCTTTTTAATTCTTCTAATCTAATAGCAATATCAGTTATTCTTGATATCATCAAATCACTATCATACATTTTTTTAATCTCAGGATTATTCATATTTTCCATAATTGATAATTTCCTATCAAATTTTCTAATATATAAATCTATCCTATTTTCCATCGAAAATATTCTTGCTACATCTCTTAATACCATTCTTGATTTCATTAAATTAAAAGATACTATATTAGATACTTTTTTAGAAGTATACTTTGATATAACATAGTTAATAACATCACTTCTTCTACCTGATTCAAAATCAATATCAATATCTGGCATTGTTACCCTTTCAGGATTTAAAAATCTTTCAAATACTAGATTATATTTAAGAGGATCTATATCTGTTATTCCGAGAGAATAACTAACTAAAGAACCAACTGCAGAACCTCTTCCTGAACCCACTAAAATACCATTCTTTTTAGCAAATTTAACATAATCCCAAACTATTAAAAAATAATTAGAAAAGCCCATCTTTTTAATAATAGATAACTCTTTCATTAGTCTTTCTACATACTTTTTACTTACCTTATTATCTAATCTTTTTAATAATCCTTTTTTACATAATTCTTCTAAATATCTATTCTCATCAAAATTAATATCAGAATTATATTTTGGAAGTAGATCTTTTTTTTCAATTTTTAAATCTACCATATTATAAATTTCATCAAAAACTTCATAATCTTGCTTATCTAAAGATAAATCTTTTTCTTTTATAAAACTAACATTTTCATATTTAACAATTTCATCTTCAATTTTCTTATTTTCTTTTATATATGTTAAATAGTTTAAGTACTCTACATCTTCTTCATTAAAGCATCTAATTTCATTAAATAAAACATTTTTATAATTACTCAATTTCTTATCTTTATATCCTATATAAGTATCTGGAATATTTAATTCATCATATAATTCTATTGATTCTTCTTCAAGTACGCAAAATAATCCTTCAATATTATTTTTAATTAAATCTAATGTCTTTTCATTACTTGAGATATAACATAAATTTTGGTAACCCTTATAGTTTTTCGCAAATAAATTTATCTTCTTATCATTAAGATAAAAACTATAACCCACTAAAGGCTTTATATCATTTTTAATGCATTCGTTATAAAACTCCATAACATAACTTAAGTTGTTGTCACAAATACCTATGCATTTAATATTTTCTCCTTTAGCAAACTTAATTAAGTCTTTTATTTTTATTAAAGATGACAGAAAGGAATAATCTGTTACTACATTTAATGGTATATACATATTAATCCCTCCTTTATACGTTAATTATACTATATTTTAGAACAATTAACACTATTTTATTTTATATTTATTGACTAAAATAAAATATTATGTTAAAGTTAATAAGACGTGAAATTTAAAGGAGGAAGTACTATGGCTAATAAAATAACTAGTAAATCTAAAAACTTTGCTAAAAAAGTATCACATGCTAATAATAAAAGTAATAAAGTTCAAAACTTAAATTATCAAAAAGTTACTATTAATGGTGTAACTTTCAAAACTACAACTAGAGAAGCAAGAACATTAAAAAAGAATAACGTTCAATAATTAAAAATAAGTTCAAAATGAACTTATTTTTTTAATTAATAATAACTAATTATTATTAATTAAAAAAATAAAAAGAGAATTCGATACTAGTACCTGTCAAGTACTCACTAAATAAAAAGATAAATTAATTTGAATATTTTAATCGATACTGTACAGGAGACAAGTATCCAAGTTTCTTTTGAATACGTTCATTATTATACCAATGGACGTATTTTTTTATTTC
>JAFOMI010000063.1 GCA_017418945.1 Bacilli bacterium | reverse complement strand
CATATGTTAATATATTGTTATTTTTATTTATAATATTTTCTGATGATATATGATATTTTTCACATAAAGATAATAAAGTGTATTCTCCTATCATAAATTCACCCCTTCACTTATTTAATTATATCATATTAAATAAAAAAAATAAAAAGGATTAATCCTTTTTATTCTTAGCAGTTATATTTTTTCTTTTATATCATCAATTTTCTTACTTATTTCTTCATCATAGTTTCTATATATAGTTAATAATATAATTGTTAAAGGAAGTGCTATTATAATTCCAACCATTCCTCCTAAAACACCCCCTGCGAATACTGCGAATATTGTTAATAATGGAGGTACTTTATTTGTTTTACCATAAATCTTAGGTATTACTAAATATCCATCTAATTGTGGGAATACTAAACAAATAATTAATGATAAAATTAATAATTTTGTACTTACTACTGATGCAGATATAATTGCAACTACATTCATTATTATTCCTCCAAAATATGGAATTAATGGAGAAAAAGCAGCAATTATACCAAGAAGTAAAAAGTTAGGATGTCCAATTAATTTATATAATATAGTATATTCTATAAATTGAATAAGTACATTTGTAAATAATCCTTTAAAATAACTTGTTGTTTCTAAATCTATTTCTTTTACTAAACGATATTCTTTTCTTGGTCTAGTTCTAAAATACTTTTTAATTTTAAATCTAATATTATCCATATCAATTAAGAAATATATAAATGCCACAATTGATATTAATAAATTACTTAAGAAATTTATTGATGAATTTAATAAATTAACTGATGTAGTTGGTAAATTATTCGCAACATCTTTTGATATCTTATTAAATGTTTTTAAAAGAGTTGTTTCTAGATTAGATAAATCTATTCCAAATTTATCATCTATATCTTTTATAAATTGTATTAATCCTTGGAATAAATTAACAAGTTCATTAGTAAATACTGGAACTATATTAACTACTATAAAAATAATAACACCAAGTATTAATATTATTATTAATATGATACCAATAGGTTTTGGTATTTTTTTACTTTGTAAATATTTTAAAAATGGATATAAAGCATACGCTAATGCAAAACCTATAATAAATGGTTTTAATATAGAAAAGATTTTAGTATATACTCCACCCCATAAATCTTTTAATAAAAATAATACATATATTATTAAAAGTGAAACTAATATGTTTATAAGTTTATTATTTATTTTCATATAAATTCTCCTTTGAATCAATAATTATAGTAACAGGTCCATCATTTATTAGATTAACCTTCATATCACTACCAAACTCACCTGTTTTAAAATTAATATTTGTCTTCTTTAAATTATCAATAAATAATTCATATAATTCTTTTGCATCATTATATTTCATAGAATCAGTAAATGAAGGTCTATTACCTTCTTTAGTATTTGCGTATAAAGTAAACTGAGACACTAATAATATACTACCATTAATATCTTGGATTGAATAATTCATTTTATTAGATTCATCTTCAAATATTCTTAAATTAATTAATTTTTTAATTATATAATTTACATCATTAATATCATCATCTTTATGAATACCTAAAAGCACTACTAAACCATTATCTATATTTCTTTTAATTGAATCATCTATTAAAATAGATGCTTTACTACATCTTTGTACTACTACTTTCAAATATAATCACCATTTTAATTATAACACAATTAAAAAAAATATGAGATATAATCTCATATTTAATTAAAACTTCTTTCAACTTTTATAATATCTGTATCTTGTCTTAAAATAAGAATATATTTATTTAATGATTCAAGATCAAATACTTCTATAGTTAATTCATATAAATTATAATCACTCTTACTTATTGTATTAACTTTAGTAATAGTAATATTTTCACCAGAAGTTTTACTAATAATATCTAAAAGTATATTATCTTTTTTAGATGAATATATATTAAGATTTGTTTTAAATTTCTTAACAATATTATCATTCCATTTAACAGATATTAATCTATCTTCTAAAGATGCAATATTATGGCAATTTTCATTATGTACAATTATTCCATTTCCTCTTGAAATATATCCAACTATTTTATCTCCTTTAATAGGATTACAACAAGACGCTAATGTTACTTTTATTTCATCTATACCATCTACTAAAATATCATTTTTAACATCAATAATATTTTCTTTAGTTTTAACTATTTTTTCAAGCAAGAATTCTTCTTTAGATAATTCTTCTGTTTTAAAAGCAAGGTCTACCGCTAAAACAGAAGAAAATTTTCCTGTACCTATTCCAATATACAATTCATTTTCATCAGGTACTTTTAATTCTTTTATAATATTATCAATTTTACTAGTTACATCATTAATAGCTAATTTTCTTCTTCTTATTTCTTTTTGAAATAAATCTTTTCCTCTAT
>JAFOMI010000062.1 GCA_017418945.1 Bacilli bacterium | reverse complement strand
ATGCCAATAAGTAGTCATAAAAATTGTAAATATATTCCTACTTGTTCTTCATACTCAATCGAGGCTTATGAAAGATTTGGCTTTTTTTATGGAACATATCTTACAATAAAAAGATTATTAAAATGCACACCTTGGAATCATAGTAATATTTATGATCCAGTACCTATTAGGAGGAAGAAATGAAGAAAATATTAACTTTTTTGGGTTTGGTTATATCAGTTCTATTATTAAGTGGATGTAAAAATGATTCAATGGATAACATAAAGATATATACTAGTGTATATCCTGTTGAATATGTAACTGAGGAATTATATAAGGATCATGCTAAAATATATAATATGTATCCAAGAGGAATTAATCCATATGATTATAAACTAACTAATAAACAAATTAATGATTATAGTGAAAGCGATTTAATTATTTATAATGGATTAAGTGTAGAAAAAGAATATATCGTTAAGATGATAAATAAAAATAAAAAATTAAGAATTATAGATTCTACTAGTAATATAGAATATAATTCTTCACTAGATGAAGTATGGATTAACCCATCAAATATATTAATGATGGCACAAAATGTAAAAGAAGGATTAAAAGAATATATTAATAGTACTCTTTTATTAGAAAAGATAGATGAAAATTATGAAGAATTAAAAATTAAGATTTCATCAATAGATGCTGAATTAAAAGAAATAGTAGAAAACTCTAATAAAAAAACTATTATAGTTCAAGATGATGAATTAACTTTCTTATCAAAGTATGGATTAAACATCTATTCTTTAGATAAAGATACAATGACTGATAAAATATTTAATGATACAAAAAAAGCAATTAATGAAATTGGCCTTAAATATATATATGTTATAAAAGATAATAAAACAAATGATAATGTAAAAGCATTAATGGAAGAATATCCTGATTTACAAATAATATATATTGATCCAATTAATAATATAAGTACAAGTGATAAAAATAATGGTATTAATTATGTATCTTTAATGAATGATAATTTAGATAAATTAAAACAAGAACTTTATTAAGTTCTTGCTTTTTTTATATATTAAAAATAGATAATAAATACATAACTGTAATAGCAAATGTATTTTGAAGAAAATGAAAACAAATATTTGTAAACATATTATTTGTTTTATAATATGTTGCGGCTAAATAACAACCTAAACTTCCATATACAAAAATATATAATAATTCTTTAACAGATTGAAAATCATCAATAACATGTGCAAGTCCAAATAAAAATCCACTAACAAATATAAATATCCATTTATTATTTATAAGCTTTCTAAATACACCTCTAAAAATAATTTCTTCAGTAATTGGTGCATATATAATTGCTAAAAATGAAAGTAATAAAGGATTTTGCTTAAATAAACTATTTAATACTACTTGATTAGTAGCATTATCAATTCCAGTAATAAATCTAATTAATAAAGATAATGCAACAAGTGTTATTAAAGATAAACCATACATCTTTAATAATACCAAATTATATTCTTTAAAATACTTAATAAATAATTTAAAATCCCTTTTTAAATCTTTTCTAAATACAAATACTAAAAATACTATAACAAATATATTTAATAAATAATATTGATATTTATTACTAATTAAATTATTAATAATATCTGTAAAAGCAATTACAAAATAAACTACTAAGACAAGTATATAGATATACCACTTATAATTTTTCATAATGTCTAGTTTTGGCAATTCTCTTAAATCTTTTTTTTCAATGTTTTTATACGCAAATAAACTTATTATTCCTGAAATAACATTTAATACTATAAACAAAATAGAAATAAGAAATATTGATAATCTTCTTTTACTTAAATCTACCTTACTAACACTATAATATATAAATACTATAGATCCTAGTATTCCAAGTATAAATCCAATCGTATTTAACAAAATATATTGTTTACTAAAATAATATACATAAAACATTTGAAATACTGTATACAAAATCATAAATAATGCTGAAAATAATAGCAATTTCTTTTCTTTACTCATTTTAACCTCCATATCAATTATATCAAAAAAGAAAGAAAAGTCACTAGTTTTATATATCTTTAATCAAAATAACATCCTCTCCTATTTTAACTATTTTATCAAACGATATTTCTATTTCATCATTATTAGAAAATAATCTACTATATTTTTTCTTTTCTAATACTAAAGAAGTAACATTTCCATCATAATTAATTTTAATATCTATAATATTTCCAATTTTAACTCCACTTTTTAAATCCACTACATCTTTATCTTGTAAATCAGATAATCTCATACTCCACCTCAATTAATTATATTATCTAATTAGTTTCTTTATGTTACTTAATGCATTCTTTTCAATCCTAGATATTTGTGCCTGACTAATATTTAATTCTTCACTAAGTTCAATTTGTGTTTTTCCATTAATATATCTATCCACTAATACTTTTCTTTCTTTATCTTTTAATTTATTAATTGAATCTTTTAATAAAATATCATCAACATAATCCATCTTATTCTTATTATCACTTAATTGATCAAATAAATATATAGTTTCTCCCCCATCATCATAAATAGGATCAAAATAACTAACTATACTTTTAGTTGCTTCTTCCGCAAATAATATATCTTCTTTTTTTATATCTAGTTCTTTACTAATAATATCTATACTTGGAGGAGTACTATTTGTAAGCATATATTCATTCTTAAATTTAATTACTTTATACGCAATTTCTTTAACACTTCTAGATACTCTAATTGTTGAATTATCTCTTAAATATTTTCTTATTTCTCCTTCAATCATTAATACTGAATAAGTAGAAAATTTAACATTATATGATAAATCAAAATTATCAATGGCTTTAACTAAACCTATACATCCAATTTGAAATAAATCATCCATATTTTCATTTCTATTAACATATCTTTTTAATATACTAAGTATTAATTTTAAATTACCCATTACTAATCTATCTCTTATATTTTTATTAGTTTTATCTTTACTATATTCAAAAAACAATTTAGTCATTTCATCATCACTAATTCTAACTAAATTTGATGTTTTTATTCCTGTTATTTCAACTTTATTTTTAGCCATAAAAAAATCTCCTTCTAAACTTATTTTGGTATAAAAGAAGATTTCTATACAAAATAAAAAAACCTATACAGGTAATTTATTAAAATGGCGGAGCAGGAGGGATTTGAACCCTCGCGCCAGGTTACCCCGGCCTACATCCTTAGCAGGGACGCCTCTTCAGCCTCTTGAGTACTACTCCAAACTGCAATATAATTTTAACATTTATTAAAATATAAATCAATAAAAAATAAAAAAATAGAACAAAAAGTTCTATTATATTATGATTTTACTATAAATATTATAGTCATCTAAAGTATATACATCAAAAATTATTTTTTCTATTTGATTATTATTCTTCATAAATTCTTTTATTGTATTTATTATTATTCTAGATACTTCTTCTTTTATTTCCGAAGGAGCTTTTAAATTTGGAACACATATACTTTTAATATTATTTTTACTAGCCATTTCAAGTGAATTTCTATAAAATAATACAATATCATTTATAGTCTTTTCATCTAACAAAGAAATAGTTGGTTTAACAGTATGTATAATATATTTACATGGTAAATTAAATCCTTCAGTCATAATTACCTTTGAAGTTTCTATATCATTACCTTTTGTTATTTCATAGCATTTTAATCTTAAACTGATACCCGCACCACTATGTATCTTATTTGAAATACAATTATGATTTGGAATGAAGCATCCAAGCATCTTACTATCAGTAGGATTAATAATCGCATCACATTTAATACAAGTTATATCTCCTTGATATAAAGATAACCCTTTATCAAAATTTTCATCACTTATAATTTTTTTATTTTCTAATTCTCTTTGTAATAATTCATTTTCTTTATTTATTATTTCAATAGGAAGCATTTTAGGTTCTCTTACATTTAATAGACCTCTTAAAAATTCTCTTTTATTCACATAATTATTTGGTATATCTATTAAAGGATGAGATGCCTCCATCATGAAATATTTTATCAGTTCATTAACAAGAGATTCCATAAAAATCACCTACTAACATTATACTCAAAAATAAAAAAAAGAAAATAGATGAAAATCTATTTTCTATTAAATAGTATTCTAATAATTATTCCAAGTCCTAAACATAATGATAAAATTCCTACTATAGAACCTAAAACTGGGATTAATTTTAATAACTTAATTCCTACTATACCAATTAATAATAATACATATTTATTACTTATTTTATTTTTTAATAATAAATTAGAAATATAATAACCTGAGAAAATAGTAGATAAGTACGCTAATACTAAATATAGAATAAACGCAATTACTGCTGCTCCTAAACCAATCATAGTAATAGCAAGTATAAATGATAACATCGGAACAAGAACAAATGTTATTAAACCATATCCTAAATTAGATATAAATTCATCTTTAGTCATTGATTCAATTTTACTAATTATTTTTGTTCCAAATACTAGTATTAATACTCCAATTAAATACATATTTACTATTGAAATAAATGCATTATAAATTTTTGTAATAACTATATCTGTTTTATCTTTTTTAGTTAATCCTTTTACAATATTAACTTTATTTATATTAGCACTTTTACTTATATTTACTTTTGAATCTTTTGAATAAGTTAATATTCCATTAATCTTAGCTGAATCTGATATTTCAATATTTTCAGCATATATTTTAGCATTTCCATTAATATTTCCATTAATCTTAACTGTAGAACCTGCGATATAAGCATTTCTTTCAATATCAGAATTAATTTCAATTACTTCACCCGCTACATATAGGTCTCTATTAACAGTACCACTAACTAAATTAATAAAATTACCTGCGATAAAGCCATCCATAAATGATGCTCCATCAATTCTTACATTACTTCCAGCTGCAAATAAATAATCTGATGAACCATCAACATCAACTTTATTTCCTGCAGCAAATAACATTCCGTTTACTTTGCTATCAATATCAACTGTATAGCCAGCAACAAAACTAGAACCATTTAATTCTTCATTTACTACTACATCTTTATCTGCTCTAAATAAATCTTTACTAGAAGCAAATACTGGTGTACTAATAAAAAGAATTAAAAATAATAATAATTTAAAATACTTTTTCATAACTATACCCTTTCTAATCTAATTATATCAAAATATTTTTTTAAACACAATTACTAATATTGACTATCAAATTATCATATTTATCTTTATATTTATCTATATCTTCTTTAGATTTCATAGTCCAAGAAATAATATTCTTTTTATTCTTATACTTATTAATTTCCTTATTGTTATATAAACTCTTTTGTACAGATAGAAAAGATGGCTTACTAATTAAAATACCAAATTTTAAAAACAAAATATGACTTGCTATTTTTCTATCTATTAGTAGGCCTCTTAAATAATTATTCTTATGAAATCTAAAATAAGAAACCAAAAATGGATCAAAACTTTGAATTGCAACT
>JAFOMI010000061.1 GCA_017418945.1 Bacilli bacterium | reverse complement strand
CTAATCCATTTTTAATAACATTAACGCCGAATGTTTCAATAAATCTTTTCATTTGTAGAGTAAATATTTTACTTGCTGTTACATAACTTTGATTCTGGTCATCAATTAATATAGTAACCATTTTACGTTCTTTATCTTGAACAACTTCACCTTTATCATCAACAATAGGAACTTCAAGTTCTCTTTCAAACTCTTTAATTACAACGTCAACTACTCTAATAGCTTGACCAACGCAATCATTAATCTTAAAATCACAATCCTTATTGTCTAAATTATATAAAGTTTTAACATCTGTTATATCTAAAGTTGTATAAGTTTTCTTTTTGGTTTTACTTGCGTTTGCTAGTGTACCAAAACCACTAACAACCATTTCGTCCTTTTCTTCGTTATTCTCTAAATTTTCTTTCTTAATTTCATTTTCCATATTTCTTAATCCTCTTTTCTTAAATTATTTATTTCTTTTATAGCGTCTGTTCTCGCTTGTTGTATTTCCTCGTAGAGTTCACTAATTCTAGCTTGTTGGCATATAATTATTACTAAATTAGCCATCAGCAATAACACATATAAAATTCACATCTCAATCACTCCTTTCCGTATGTTTCACGTGAAACTATTTTATCACAACATCATATTTAATTCCATTTAGTTTTAAACACAATGTTATTAACTTCATTAAAAACCACGAATTGGTTTTATGTAATTGCTTAGCAACTTCCATCTTTTCAGAAGTCAATGACTTATATTCATATTCTATTATTTTATACTTCCAAAGATTCATCATTTATTCTCCTTATTTATATCAATTTTTGTAAGGTTTAAGTTTTTCAATGTTGGTATTTTCTTATCTTCTTCTATTATTTCTACTTCATCATTTAATTCTTTAAAATAAATTGAGTCAAAAAATCTTGATTTATCTGTTCTTAAATAAGTATATCTGTCATAAAAATAATAATCGGTATTGTTGTATTTAATTTTTTTTGGTATATCTTTTCCATTTGCTATCTTATTTAATAAATCTATTACTTTCATATTACCCTCCTAATCTACTTTCTCTACCATGTTTAATGTTCATCGTTCCATTCAACAAAGTGTAATTCATATTCAAAATTATTTATTTTTAGTTTCATATTTTTTCCTTGTCTAATATTTCTAAAAGTTTTGTAAAATTAAAATCTTCTGCAAATCTATATTCATTTTCTTTTAGTTCTTGTAATCTTTCAAAATATTTTAACCAACATTTTTTATAATCATCATTACAAGTCTTTTCACAATAATCATCTTCATAAAATACATCTTGTGCTTTTTCTTCATTACATCTTTCAGTATAACCAAAATTTAAAGGGCATTCTTCTGCAAATAAATTAAATTCTAGCATTGTATTTATGATATTATTTAGTCTTTCTATTTCTTCTAAATAAGGTGTTGTAATCACTTCTACTGTTTTAAGCATTGTCATACCATTAGGACTATTAAAATCAAGTTCTTTTGGATCTTTTCTTGTTTTATATCCGTATTCTTTTGCAACTTGTTCATAAATATCGTGAAATCTTCTTGTTGTTTCTTCTAAATCTAATTTATTCACTCTTTATCACTTCTCTTTCACTTTCTTTATTTTTTTCTATCTTCTTATCTTCTTCTATTGTTTCAATTTCATCATCAAAAGAAATATCATCATAAATAGAATAATCATCACTGACATTTTTTAAGCAACACATACAATTTTCTTCTTCACTCATTACTTATTCACTTCCTATCTTTTTTCTTGTGTCATGTG
>JAFOMI010000060.1 GCA_017418945.1 Bacilli bacterium | reverse complement strand
CATGACGTCCCCCACATATGAGGGAGTCGTCTCTGACATCCGTTCCATTGCAGACCTTTGTCATCGGGCAGAAATTCCGCTTGTTGTCGATGAGGCACATGGCGCCCATTTCGGCCTGTTTGAGGACATCGATGTACCTCCATTTCTAGAGAATACCTCTTTCATTGGTTATATATAATATCATTTTTTAAGAAAATGTCAATTCCCTGATTAGGGAATAGTAGTATTTAGTTAGTTTTTAAATAATCTTCTAATTCAGATAGTTTAATCTTATTAGATAAGTTCTCTATAAATATCTCATTAGAATAATTAAAAGCAAGAAATGTTATATCATTAATTATTATTCTATGAGGTTCAACATAAGTTAAGTTAGTTTTATCAATTTTTCTTATACTACCATTTATGATTTTTAAAGTAGTATTTGAAAACTCACATATTAGTTCTAACTTCTTTTTCAATGATTCTTCAATAACAACTTCTTGCTTAATAATATTTACCATAAATACCATCCTTTCTTTGCAGGATAGTCTTTGTATAACTTCCAAGCCTGACACGTGGAAGCAGGTACACAAAAAAACTAACCCAAATGAGTTAGTTGTATTAAAAAAGCTCGAAAAGTTCGAGCGTATTTCCTTATGGAGCGATTAAGCAACAGCTTACGAACTATAACGCTCTCTTTCTAGAAATATTATATATGAATTCTTATTAAATTTCAATGGGAGTATATGAAAATTTGATTTTCAATGCTATAATATTAAATGAAAGATAAATCAAAAGAATGATAAATTTGAAAAACTATTGAAATAGTGTAGAAAGAAGATATAATAATTACAATTTGTTAAGGAGTGGTACAATGAACTCTAAAATTTTAATAATAGAAGATGATAAAGATATAAATGAAATGCTTACAAAATTATTAACTAATAATAATTATAATGTATTGAATGCTTATTCTGGAACAGAGGGAGTGTTAGTTCACAATGATAATATTGACTTAATACTACTTGATTTAATGTTACCTGGAAAAAACGGAGAAGAAATTATTAGAGAATTAAAAAATAAAAATAATGTTCCTGTAATTGTGATGAGTGCTATTCAAGATATTGATAAGAAAGTAGATTTATTTGATTTAGGAGCGAATGATTATTTAACAAAGCCTTTTCACAATGATGAATTATTAGCAAGAATTAAAGTTCAATTAAGAGATAAAAACAATACAATTTCAAATATATTAAAATTTAAAGATGTTGAATTGAATAAAGTTAATTTTACAGTTAATTGTAATAATAAAGAAGTGGCTTTCACAAAAAAGGAGTTTGAATTACTAAAACTACTTATGGAAAACGAAAATCAAACACTAACAAAAAGTATGATATTTGACAGTATATGGAATGATGAAAATTCGGCAGATGACAACACTTTAAATGTTCATATTAGCAAAATTAAAAATAAATTAAAAGAGTGTAATCCAGATGAAGAATACATTGAAACTGTTTGGAGTATAGGTTATAGATTAAAAAAATAAAAATTTAAGACTTTTTTAAGAATTGTGTTAAGAGTTTTTTAACACTTTTTTTTGTATAATTAAATTGTTGGAGGGATTTATAATGAAAGATGTTATTTTAAAAACTAACAATTTAACAAAAAAGTACAAAGATTTTACTGCCCTTAATAATGCCAATATTACTATAAATAAAGGAGATATTTATGGGTTAATTGGAAGAAATGGTGCAGGTAAAACTACTCTTATGAAAGTGATTACTACTTTAACTAATAAAACGAGTGGAGAGTTTTATTTATTTGATAAAGATGATAGCGATTTAACTGAAACAAAAAGAAGAATTGGGTGTTTAATTGAAAATCCAGCGTTTTTTGAAAATTTGACTGCCTATCAAAATTTAAAGTATTATGCAATACAAAAAGGGATTATTGATTACTCACAAATTGATAAGGTTTTAGATTTAGTCAAATTATCAGATAGTAAAAATAAAAAGTTTAAAACTTTTTCACTTGGAATGAAACAGAGATTAGGAATTGCATTTGCAATGCTTGATAATCCTGATTTTGTAATTCTTGATGAACCTATAAATGGACTTGATCCGATAGGTATAAGTGAATTGAGGGAAACATTAAAAAAATTAAATGAAGAATCTAATATTACAATGTTAATTTCAAGCCATATTTTATCAGAATTATATTTATTAGCAAACAGATTTTGTTTTATTGAAAAAGGTAAAATAATAAAGGAACTATCAAAAGAAGAATTAGATGTAGAGTGTAGTAGAGCAATAGTTATTAAAACAAATAATGTGAAAGAAACTTGCCTTATTATTGAAAAAGAATTAAATACTACAAATTATAAAGTAATAGATAAACACGAAGTAAGATTATATGATTATTTAGATAATTCTGGAAAAGTAAATAAAGAATTAGCCAAAAATGATATTGATGTAATTAGTATTTATGAATCAGGCATTTCATTAGAAGACTATTTTAAATCAATAGTAAAGGAGGCTGAATAAAATGTTTAATATTATAAAATCAGATTTATATCGTTTAGTTAAAATTAAAGGATTTTATATTGTAATAGGCGTGGTTATTATAATGGCTATTGTAAGTGTTATATCAATGTCAGCAGGACACATTGGGTTATCAGTTGGCTCATCAGTAGATGTCACAGATGCAGAAACATTATCAAAAATAAGTTCTGCAAAATCATTAGGCGAATTTAGAGATATAATGAAAAGTTTTGGAGCATTTAAATTAGATAGACAGATAATAGGTCAAAACGTGAATTTATATTATATGTTTATAGTATTTGTTGTAATAATTTTAACAAAAGATTTTTCAAATAAATCTATAAAAAATACATTATCATCTGCAATTAGTAGAAAAAAATATTATATTTCAAAATTACTACTTATTTTAGGCATCTCTACATTACTGATAGTATTTAATAATTATTTTAATTACTTTTTAAATCTTGCAGTAAATGGAAAAGAATTTTCATCTAATATTGGAGAAATTACAAAAATAACAATATATCAATTACCTCTATTATATGGTATAATATGTTTACTTGTAAGCATTGCTTTCATAACTAGAAAAACATCTATGTTCAATACTATTTCAATTCCATTTATTATGGTATTTCAATTATTGGTTATGACGATTACTTCAATGTTTAGAATTAAGGCAGAATGGTTTACTAATTATGAATTACAGTATGCATTAGTTAATCTTTCTAATAATCCTACAAGTAGTTATATTTTAAAATGTAGTTTATTAGGAATTGGATATATAGTGATATTTGGTTTAATAGGATATTATGCATTCAAAAAAGCAGAGATAAAATAATTATAGAAAGGTAGTGATAAAATGAATATATTAGTGGCAATATTGATTATTATTATATTTATTCTTATCATATACCTTTTTTTGCTAAAAAAAGAAATTAAGAGAATAAGTTATAATCTTGATGAGATATTAAGTATTGATTCTAATAAAACATTACACGGTGAATTTTCTAATAAAGAACTAAATGAATTATTACTTAAAATAAATAAAATGATAACTTATGTACGATATAAAGAACTTGATTTAGAACGAAAGAATAATTCTTTAAAAAAAGAAATTACAAATATTACCCACGATTTAAGAACACCATTAACATCTTCATTAGGTTATATTGATTTAATATTAAAATCTAACTTATCCAAGGAAGAACAAGAAAGAGAATTAAAAATAATCGAAAATAGATTATTAAGGTTAGAAGAACTTATTAATTCCTTTTTTGAATTCTCGATGATTACAACAGACAATAAAAGAATAGATATGGTACAAACTAATTTAGTAGCAGTAGTTGAGGAATGTATTTCACACTATTATGATGATTTCACGAGAGAAAAAAGAAAAGTAGTATTTGTAAATGACATAAAAAAATATAATATTTTATCAAATGCTGAAATATTAAAAAGAAT
>JAFOMI010000059.1 GCA_017418945.1 Bacilli bacterium | reverse complement strand
TTCATATAAACTTATAATCTCCTTTTCAATTTTCTTCCATTCGCGAGATTTTGCTGTTTCAATTCCACCTTTAATTAATTTATCTCTTAATTTCTTATCTTTTCTAATTAATTCTATTTTATTAACAGCATCTTCAATGTTACCTTGTTCATATAATAAACAGTTTTCATTATCTCTTAAATATTCTATATTTCCATCATTTGGTGCAACTACAGAAATTCCTCCAGTTGCCATCATTTCAAGTGGTGGATAAGAAAAACTTTCTAATATACTTGATTTTATTAATATATCTGCAGAATTATATATTTTTCCTACTTCATCATAAGGTACTTTATGTAAAAATTCATCTACATAATACCATTTCTTTGGTTCGCCTTGATATGATAAATATTTAATTTCATATTTAGATTTATCAAGTTTTTCTACTATTTTAAAACTTTCATCTACATTTTTATAATAATCAGAACTATTACCTTCAACAAGGATTCTTATTTTTCCATCAAATTTTCTTTTTGTTACTGGAAATTGTTCTAATTTAATACCATTTGGTGCATATTTTGAATTTCTTTCAAAATCATCTTTCAACCAATTTTGACACCATTTAGAAATAGTTAAATATGTAACATCATCAAATGAATATGTCGCATTTGCAGTTTGTTTAACTTTACTTCCATAATTAATAAAATTTGTTTCAAAATTTTGAACTAAATATGATTTTTTAGAAGCATTCGGATATTCTCTTGCAAAATACATTGTAGACCATAAAGTTCCAACTATATTATCTATATGACATAATATTTTTGTCTCATATCTTGAAATTACTTCTACCTCGCCATCATTATTAATAATATTAGAATTAGACTTATCCATATTAATAATAAATACATCATATCCATTATTTCTTAAAATATTACAATGTTTAATAACAACATTTACTCCTCCACTAATATTAGTTGTAGGTAATACAAATGCTATTGTTTTATTTAATTTAGATTTAATAAATTTAGCATATTCATATCCTGAATATGTAGTAATATATTTTTTTATTACTCTATTATAAGCATTTTCGCCAAGTTTATTTCTTAATTCTTTATCACTTACTAACTTATCTAAAGCATCAGTCCAAGTTTTTTCTGTATTAGATACAAGTAATCCATCTTCTTTATTATTAATTACTTTAAATGCACCTATATCAGAAGCAATTGTAGGTATTTTTACAAGTGCTGCTTCAGTCCATTTATTTTCTGATTTAGCTTCGTTAAATAATGATTTTTCTAGTGGAGCTAAATTAATATCTATCGATCTAATTAATTCAGGCAATTTCTCCCAATCAACAAATGGTGCAGTTAAAATCCTATCTTTATATTTATCTAATTCTTTTGGAATATCAAGTAAACCAACTATTTTTAAATAAACATTATCATGTTTTTCCATTATTTTAATAATTGATGGTAATATTAATTCAAAATCAGGATTATGAGTTATTGAACCACTTAAATATCCAAGTATAACTTTATCTCCATCTTTCTTAACATTCTTAATTGCATCCATAGAAAGTTCACACATTCTTTCAGATGCAACATTTCTATTAACAAAAGTTTCTTTAACATACTTATTTAATTCTTTAGCAAGTGCTTCAGTTGTAGTAGTCGCATAATCACAAAGTTTCAAAGTATCTCCCATTCTCTTAACACCATCATAATAAAGATTTAATTCATCTTTACTCATCTTATCAAGATACTTTATTGTTTTAGTATATTCTTTATCAAATACTAAATCATCTATATCATAAAATACTATTTTATTATTATATTTTGCTTTTTCTATAAATTCTTTAACTGTATCTGTTATAGGACATCTAAAAAATACAAATGCTCTATAATATTTTTCTTTATCTAAAGTTAAATGCTCATAAAATACTTTGTCAGTACTCAATCCATTAGCTTCAAGTTGTTCTCTTTGATGATCAACTCTATATCTACTTGGATGTGGTAAACAGCAACCATTTATAAATAAAATATCTTTAGTTTGTTGTTTGTCGCCTTTCATTCCGTTTCTTACATATTTTGTTGTCTTTCTTGCGAGTGACTTTATTCCTTCATCTTTCAAAGTTTTTTTTGTCTTTGATAATAAATACTTTATTGAATCCATATATACTCCTTTTAAATACTTTCTTCTTTACAATTATACCATTTATAAAGAAAAAAAAAAAGGAAATTATAAAATAACTTCCTTATATTTCATTTTTTATAATTAACAACCTTTAATAAATTATTACTATTATTTTTATCACATTTATGCAAATTATATCTTCATATTTTTTAAATATAAAAAAGTGATTTATTATATAAGCCTAATAATATTTCAAAATATTATTTAACCTTATTACTCTTTTCAGATAAAGAATATACTTTTGTAATTATTTTAGCAAACCATTTTGGCCAAAATTTACAAAAGATAAAATTATCTTCTTTTGTTCTAATGTTATCTTTTAACATTTTAGTAGTTGTTGATTCTTCAGATATTCTATGTCCCATTAAAGGTTTATGAATATAATAGAAATATCCATCTAATTTTGATAATTTTTCCCATGCATACCAATCTATATTACATTTTAAATCGCAAGCAAATATTTCTTTTGGAACATTTTCTTTTACAAATGTAACTGAAGGACAACTAATAGCATTTCCATATTTTAAAACTGCCCTTTTTCTTGATAATTTATTTGCTTTATTATGATTTCTTAAAGGCCTTAATAATATATTTTTTATATTTAAATTTAAATTCTTATATACATTCTTATCTTTTCTAATCTCATAATAATCAGGGAAAATAATAATAGAATTTTTTTGATTATTATATGCTTCTATTACACTTTTTGCATAATCTTTATCATAAATATCATCTTGATGAGCAATTGTAACTAATTTTGTATCAGCAGCATTTGCAGCAAAATCAAAATCATATCCTATTCCCTTTTTACCTTCGTTTACTACTACTTCTAAATTGTACTTTTCAGCAAGTTCATCAATAAAATCATTTGGTGTTGAAGTTGCAATTTTTACGTTAGTTTTAACTGATTGATTTAAAACCGATTTAATACAATCTTCTAAAAATAATGATTCTTTGTATGCCAAAACTACAAATGTATGAATCTTTTCCATTTACAAATTTCTCCCTTGCAAAATTATTTTTTTATTTCTTTTTTTACTTTCTTAGATCTGATGTTCATAAACTTAGGTATTAAAGAATTAATAATACTCAATCTTAGCATTGGAAATGGTTTCGTAACAACATTAAATATTTTCCAACAAATAAAATACAACGTCCAACCTTCCTCATCTTTTGCATCCTTCCACACAGTCATATTTAAATACTTTTTGTAATCAGATTTATATTTATGAGTATTTCCTTTTCTCCAAGGTCTTTCTTCCCCTAAATAATGTATTATTGAAGGATTATTTCTAGCCTCTTTAAATTTCTTTTCAGAAACATAATATGAATAATCAATTGGTCTCATTATTTTAGATAAAAACCTATAAGAATATTGATCAAAAATATTATAATAATTATATTTTGGTGAAATAATTTTTATTTCATCTTTCATCGAGCCATTAATCGCATCTTGATCATTTGCAAATAATCTACCATTATTGTTTTTGTAATAATTAATTATTCTATTTCCAGCTTTCTTATTTCTCCATGCTTTTAAATCAATTAATAAAACCCCAGCATTACAGTATGGTTTCTTTCCCATTTTTAAATTCTTTATTCTTCCTTTATCAATAGTCGGTTCAATACTCATACCAATTATTTTTCTATTCATATTACAATTATATAATTCTTCTAAATTAGTTCTTACTATTGTATCACCATCTAAATATAAGACTTTATCTAAATTTGAAGGTAATAACTTATCAACTAACAACCTTGCAAGAACAATTGGATTCCACCCTGTAGTATCAAAATCAAAGTCAAAATACGAATTAATATTATTAAGTTCTATTATTTCGATTTTTCTTTTATACTTTTTTACTAATTTTTCTAATTCCTTTTTATTCTTATCAGTAATTCCATACGAAACAATATAAAATGTAATTTCATTTACATCCTTATTATTTTCACATACTGAGCATATACCTGCACCTACTTGAGGAACAAACTTATCATTTAATGTATATAATATATTCATTTTTTTACTCCAATCTAATAAATTTAGCTATTTTAATTAACCAAATCAAAAATTTATTCAATTTAATCTTTGTGAATAAAATAAATAAGTTAATTATTAAATTAATTAAAAAACTTTCTTCTTTTATCCAACAAAAACTTATTTTATTATTAATTTTCTTACTTTTTAACCAATTATAATCCGTGATGTACATCTTATTAATTTCACTAGTTGAATGTCCTTCAATATAAACAAAAACATTTAAAATAATTATTTTCAAAAAATAATATTCAAGCATTTTTTTATCATATTTTTCTTTATCTATCAAATCATATAAATTATTTAACAATTCATTTACTGGCCAAAGAGGCTTTCTTTTAAAATCATAGGTTATTGAATGAGGATTACTATGAATAATATATAAATCATTTTTATAAACTTCTATATTATTAGTATGAGAATATGCATTAAACGAAAAGAACATATCCTCAAATAATACATTATTCGAATAACGTATATTATATTTATTAATATAATTCAAATTATAAAACTTAAATACCGTTGAATTATATTTAAATTGTGTCCATAGATTATCTTCAGGAATTCTACGCATAATTATTTTGCCGTTTGAATCTATCTTTTTAAAACCACTTACAAGCACATCGGTATCTTTTTTTAATTTATTTACCATCTTTTCGATTGCTTCTTCTGCTAATTCATCATCAGAATCTACAAATGTAACGTAATCTCCTGAAGATTTTTTTATACCCGTATTTCTTGCAATGCCTGCACCTTGATTTTCTTGATGAACGGCAATAACATTTTTGTTATCTTTTTTATATTTTTTTATAATTTTTAAACTATCATCTTTTGATCCATCATCTACTAAAACAATTTCAATATTCTTATAACTTTGGTTTAATAAACTATTTATACATCTATCAATTGTTTTAGATGAATTATATACCGGGACAACAATAGAAACTTTAACCATTTTGTATTTCCTTTCTAACTTCAATAAAATATATAATAATATATATTAATAAAATTAAAAGCATTGATATAAAATAAGCGATTGACGCACCAAATAAAGCATAGTTTAATACTAAATGATTTACAAGAAAAAATTCTATAATGGCAACTGTTAAATAACAGATAGCTGGTGCCAAAGTTTTTCTTAGTGCTATTAAAACATTATTTAAAATAAAAGAAATTGAATATATAATTGAAGCTGTAATTATAACCAATAATTCGCTTTTATATTCCTTTAATTTCAAATTATAAACTAGTTCTAAAACTGGAATTCCTAAAAAATATGCTGCTACTAAACTAAGTGCACCAATTATTAAAATAAATATGCATATTTTAAGTATTAATTTATTTAAAGAATTAAATTCTTTTTTTGCTATGTAATCCTTAATTCTAATTAAATAAGGTTGTATTATGAATTGACTTACTAACATCATCAAAGAAGCTGGCATAAGTATAATTCCAAATATTGTTTGATAATCATCACTAAAATAATTATCTATAGAATATCTTGATGCATTTAATATATATTGCATTAAAAATGTTTGAATAAAAATCCAAAACCCAGCAAGATAGATTCTACAAACATTTTTTAAATTTAATTTTGTCATAACTTGTTTTTCTTTTCTTGAATTTAAATAATCATAAGTAAATGTAACTATCAAATTTAATAAAACTAAAAATGTACAAGCTAGAAAAATATTTTTTGTTAATATATTAATTAATAAAAATAATACAACTCCTAATACACCCTTAATTATTAAAGATATACCAACTTTATATAAATCATCATTTTTTTGAAGTATAGCATAATAATGTTCTGCAAAAGCATCTAACATTTTATAAACTATTAATAATAGAATTATGCCTATTTTAAATACTGCATATCCCTCTAAGAAGCAGAACAATAATCCAATAATCAATATAAATGAACAAGAAATAATTCTATTGTAAAAATAATCACTATCTGTTATGTTTTCATTATTCTCAGTAACTTGATAAGTTCTACCAGCATAAACTCCTATTACTTGTAAAAGATTTGCTGTAGAAAAAGCAAAAGTAAATAAACCCGCATCCTTTGTTCCAACAATTCTAGTTGCTATTATCATATAAAAAAGAGATGTAAAAGAATATATAGTTGCTCCCAATGTGTTAAATATAAAGTTCTTTTTTAAATTATTTTCCATTATTTACTTCCTTTTTTAACATTGATACTTCTTGAGTCAATACCTTTATTTGATTCTTTTGAGCTGTTACTATTTTAGTTAATGCAAGTGTTACAATCATTAATAATGTTATCATTATTCCTACAATAAAATTTGAGATTGTTAAAAAGCCAAAGGTTTCAGATACTAAATCCATTAATTTAGGAAAAACACCTACAATTAATAATGATAACGCCATTAAAAACCATACTAGTGAATATCTAATTGATATAGTTTGTTTTCTAATACATTTTAAAATTACTATTATCCAAACTATAGAAAATACTATTAAAGCTATAATTAATTCTCTACTCATTTTCTTTTTCCTTTCATAA
>JAFOMI010000058.1 GCA_017418945.1 Bacilli bacterium | reverse complement strand
CGTTCATCCTGAGCCAGGATCAAACTCTCAATAAAAATAAATTATTTCAAATTTTTGTTTCCTGACTACTCAAAATCATTGACATTTTTTGCTCAGTTTTCAAAGATCATTTTGCGTTATAATTAAACATAATTCTTAATGATTTTTGCTTAATTTCTCAAGCGCAAATTAACTATATCATATTCAAAATTCAGTGTCAACACTTTTTTTTAATTTTTTTTAATTTTTTATCATTTTTTGTCGAATCATAATTTGACTCGTTTTTTTAAGTGTTCTCTTTCGTTTTGAACAAGTAATATTATACACTAAATCAAAAAAAAGAAAAGACTTTTTTTGCAATTTTTTTATTTTTTTTTTCAAAAAAAAAGAAAAGACTAATTTTTCCTTTTATTTATAACAAATTTTAACATTTTGGTTTAAATAAAATTGCAGTTATAAACGCAAAAATGATAGTACTTGTTATTCCAGCAGCCGTTAAATTAAACATTCCAGTAAATAATCCTAGTAATCCATTTGCCTTTGCTTCCATAAAAGCACCATGCGTTAATGAATGTCCGAAGCTAGTAATTACTACCATCGCACCTCCTCCACACTTTGATAAAAAGTAATCGTATATATTAAATAATTCTAAAGATGAACCTATAACTACAAATAAAGATGTTACTACTCCTGGTTTTAATTTAAACTTTGTCATTAGTATTTCGCCTAATAAACAAACTATGGCAGAAAATAAAAATGCATTTACATATATCATAAAGCCTCCAAACTAACTGCATGGCATATACTTGGAATACTTTTCTTTTGATTTACTGAAGTAGTATTAAGTAATGCCCCAGTTGCTAATAATAAAACTTTTTTAATTTTTTTATCCTTCATCATATTATAGATTTTTGAAAAATAATAACTTGGTAGACAAGATGGACCAGATCCTCCTGCTAATACTTCTTTATCATTCATATCATAAACTAATACTCCTGAATCATTATAATTATTTAATTCAATTCCCTTTTCCTTATAGAACATTGTTTTAAATATTTCTTTTCCATATTTACCTAAGTCCCCTGTTAAAATTAAGTCATAATAATTAGGATCTCTTTTTGTATCTTCTAAATGTTTTATTAAAGTTAAAACTGCTGAAGAAGCCATTGCACTTCCCATATCAAATGAATCTTTTATTCCATAATCATATACTTTACCTATTGTACAAGACTCAACTTTTATATCTTCTCTTTCCTTAGTTAATATAAATGAAGTAGCAGCACTTACTGTAAAAGTTGCATATTCTGGTTTAGGTCCTCCATATTCAATTGGATTTCTATATTGTCTTTCTGCTGTTAAATTATGAGCTGATGTTAAACATAAAACATTATTTATATTTTTATTATTTAACAATGATGAACCTAAAATTATTTCTTCTACAAAAGTTGCACATGCATTATATACACCCATATATGGAATCTTAATATTATTTGCTACAAAATTTGATATTACTAATTGATTAATTAAATCTGTAGATAAGAATATATCTATATTTATATCTTTATACTTATTTATAAGTATATTAATACACTTTATAGCTTCTTTTATCTCACAATCTTCAAATGTATTTTCCCCATCATAAAAATCATTATATATGGCATCAAAATGTCCTTTAAGTGGTCCATTATTAATATAAGGACCAGCAACCACAGAATTCTTACCCAAATAAATATTATCAAAATATATTGTCATATTAACCTCCAATAATAATCTTTATAATTGCAACTACATATGCTGATATTATTCCATATAATATTACTGTTCCAGATAATTTAAATATATTAGATCCTATTCCATTAACAAGTCCTTCTTTCTTATATTCCAATGCACTACTAGTTGTAGAATGAGAAAAACCAGTAATTGGTACTATTAAACCTGCACCAAATTTTGTAACTAATTTATCAAATACACAAAGTCCTGTTAACAAAGATGAAATTAAAATAAATGTTACCATCATTAAACTAGATGCTTCAGTCATAGATATTTCTTCAAATGAAGAATAAAATTCAATTAAAAGTTGAGCTAATACTCCCATTAATCCACCAACAAAAAAAGATAAAAACAATTTCTTAAATGTCATTGTCTTAGGCAATATCTTTTTAGTAATAGACTTATATTCTTCTATATTCATATAATCACCATTTTTATTGTTAACAAAAAAAGATAAAATTATTCCATTTTATCTTTTAATTTATCAAGTACTTTTCTTTCATATCTATATACCTTTACTTGTGATATATTTTTTTCTTTTGCAAGACTTGTCTGAGACTTATTTTCATAATATCTTTTATATATTAATTCTTTCTCATCTTCACTTAATCCACTTAATGCATTTCTTAAATTTATTAAATCTATTTTATCTATTTCATCTTTTTTACATAAAACATCCTCAAGTACTAACTTTTCATCATCATTAATTACCATATTCAAACTTAATTCTTTTTCATTATAATTTAATACTTCTATTATTCTTTCTTCAGACATATTAAGAATTTTACTTAAAGTCTCTGAATTAGGATAATATCCATAATTTTTATATACTCTTTCTTTTGCAATTATAATTTTTTTATAATCTCTTATTATTTCTCTTCCTATTCTTATATTTCTATCTTCTCTTAATTCTTTTAATACTTCTCCTAATATATATTTATAACAAAACGAAGAAAACTTAATATTCATATCTTTATTATAATTCTTTGATGCATTAATAACACCAAGCATGCCTGCTTGAAATAAATCATCTTTATTTGAATCATTTGAATATTTACTTATAATCTTATAAACTAGTTTTTCATAACTAGAAATTAATTCGTTATTTATTAGCATACACTAATCATTTTTAATGCACTTAGTTCATTATTAACACTAATGCATCCATCATAATTTGAACTAATTACATTTTCAATTTTATTTTTTAAACCACATAAGAATAGTTTTCCACCATTATTCTTAATAAGTTTATTGCAATTATCAAATAAAGATATTTCTTCTTCTATTAATGCATTATTAATATTAAAAACTAAATACTTTATTCCACCTCTATTAATAATATCAGTTAAATTTTTGTTAACAGAAGATACACTTTTATTATTTATATTTCCTTCTAATCTAACAAAAAGTATTCCTCTTTCAAACTCAAAATTAACATCAATCATAAATTCATCCCCTTTTATGTTCTTTATTTAATCATTTATATAATTATTTTTAAATAGATTCGACATTATATGTCAAAAAAAATAGTATTAAACTATTTTTAATTAAATATATAATCTCCAGTTATAAATTCTCCTAAATTTCTAAAAAATAATTCAACTATATTTGCTTTCTTAATATCTTTATTAACTACCACATCAACTTTAAATATTTTGTTATTATTTTCTTTTGCTTCTAGATATCCTACTACATCACCCTTTTTAATTGGCAAAGTCTTTTTCTTAATTATTACATCATAAGTTATTTTTCTTTTCTTACTTCCTTTCTTATTTAATATATTGATATCTTCGTTTGCGACTACTTTAGTACTTATTGAAGAACTTTTATTATCAGTATATTTTGAAACAACTTCACCTTTTTTTATTAATGTATTAACTTTATATAGATTAAATCCATAATCAAGGAGTGCACTCATTTCAGCATTTCTTGTTTTACTATCGTTTTCTCCCATGATAACTCCAATTAATCTCATATTATTTCTAGTTGCAGTTGCAGTTAAACAATACATTGCTTCTTTAGTAAACCCTGTCTTTAATCCATCCATTCCTTCATAAGTCTTAATTAATTTATTAGTATTAACAAGCCAAAACTTTTTATTAGTATTCTGTCTTAAGTAATCTTCGTATGTACTAGAAAACTCTAATATCTTTTTATGTTTAACTAATTCTCTTGCTATTTTAGCCATATCTTTAGCACTACTATAATGTCCTTTTTCGTCTAAACCAGTAGCATTTTTGAAATATGTATTTGATAAACCCATACTTTTAGCTTTTTTATTCATTCTTTTAACGAAATCTTCTTCAGAACCAGATATTCTTTCTGCAAGCGCTACTACTGCATCATTTGCAGATGCCATAGATATTCCTTTAACTAAATCATATACGCTCATTACTTCTCCCTTTTCTAAATATATTTGACTACCACCCATATTAGATGCATTCTCACTTATAGTTATTTTTTCATCCCATTTTAAATTTCCTTTTTCTATCTCTTCCATTATTAATATTAAACTCATCATTTTTGTCATAGAAGCAGGTGCTCTTTTTTCATTTTCATTACTACTATATATTACTTCACCAGTACTTGATTCAATTAATATTGCACTTTTAGCATTTGGAGCGAGTGTTAATGCCTTAGGATTTACAAAAATAATAGAAAATAGAAATAAGAATAATAATATTTTTTTCATCATATCGCCTCTAATAAAAAATATGAAATAATTATTAAAATATGTATTTTTATTATTATTTTTGTTATAATTGTTGATAATAGGAAGGTGATTTTATGAAAAAGAAAAAACCAAATTATAAATTAAGGAGAAATATTGCCAAAGTAATATTAGTATTTATTATATTAATTCCAATTTTTATGATTAATAAAACTAAAATAATGCATGCACCTTTATATATAAGTAATAGTAAATACTCAAAAACATTAGATGCATTTTTTCAAATTAATTATAATACTAATGAAACAAAGGATATATTAGATAAATTAAAAAAGAATAAGAAAATTGATAAAGTAGATTCTAATTATATTGTAGAATTATCAAATAAAGGATATAGTCATAATTCAATTAATTATATGTTACTAAATCTTACTAAAACTGAATTAACTAAAATGTTAAATAAAAAATATGATAAAGATTTTGAAAAATATATATTATTAGATTTATTTGAATGGAAAAAATATTCAAGATATAAAAACTATCAAAACAAAAATCCTAAATTAACTATTGATGAAGTAGTAACAAGAGTATCTTTAAATTTAGATAAAGATCAATATGAAGAAACTGTAGAAGAAAAGAATCCTAATTCTTTAGATGCACTTGTTAATAAACATAGATATATTAGTAAAGATTATGTTCCTAATGATTTAGTTGATATGGAAGATGGATATGCAAATAATATGTTTGGAGTTAAAGAAATTAGAAAAGAAACATATGAACAATTTAAAAAAATGGTTGATGCTGCTAAAAAAGAAGATATAGTATTCTATGCAGAATCTGCATATAGAGATTATGATTATCAAAAATCTTTATATAATGATTATGTAGAAACAAATGGGCAAGAAGAAGCTGATAAATATGCAGCAAAAGCTGGTTTTTCAGAGCATCAACTAGGTACAACATTAGATATTGCAAATATATGGACAATTGAAGAAGGAGATAAAGAATATAACTGGATAGAAAAAAATGGTTATAAATATGGTTTTATATTTAGATATAAAAAGAAATTTGAAGATATAACTGGTTATGCAGAAGAAGGATGGCACATAAGATATGTTGGAGTTAAAACTGCTACAGAAATACATAAAAAGGGAATATCTTATGATGAATATTGGATAAAATATATAAACAAAAAGAGTTCTAAAAACTAGAACTCTTTTTTTAAATCTTCTATTTGATTTTCTTTCTTATATTTTTCCCACTCAATATCTATTTCTTCTTTTATTCTTTCTCTTTCTATTCTCTTTTTATATCTATCTTCTTCACTAAATATACATCCACAATACTTTTGCATATAGATACCCAATCTTTTAGCTTCTTCTTGTCCTTCTCTATAATAAGGTCTAAAATCATAATAATAAAATTCTATATCAAATGCTTTAGCTATCTCATAACATACTTCTTTTAGAGCTTCATGATCTTGATAAGGGCTATATAGTAAACTAGTACAAAAAGCATCATAACCATGTTCCTTAGCATATTTAGCTACTACACATATTCTTTTAGCGTAACAACTTTTGCATCTATTATCTAAATTATTAATTACTTCCCTGCAAAACTCATCCAAACCATATTCATCTTTATATATAGATGGTAAATCAATTAATTTTGAATAATTTCTAAAAGCATCTCTTCTACTTCTATATTCCATATATGGATGAATATTTGGGTTATACCAAAAACCTGTAACATCATGATTTAATTCTCTTAGTTTTTTAATACTCATAATACTACAAGGTGCGCAGCAAACATGTAACAAAATTTTCATAAAAATCACCTAATTCGTATTAAAACATTATTTTCTTTTTTTGTAAAGATTGATATAATAATATTGGTGATAATATGAAAAAGAAAATAATAATAATCAGTTTAATTATATTGATTATAGGATTATGTTTTTATTTATTAATAATAAAAGATAAAAATGGTTTTTATACTATTAAGGGTGATAATATTATAAGAATAGAAGAAGTTGTAGGAAAAAGAAAACTAGCAAAAAAGAAAATTTCTTATAAAAATGGTTTATTAAATAAAACATATAAATATAAAGATATAAAAGATCCTTATACAGATTTATCTATATATATTAGAGAATTAAAAAATAAATCTAAATTCTTAGTAACAAAAAATTATGATCTAAATAAAGAAAAAGATACTATTACTTTATCTAGATATAGTAATAAAAAAGAATATATTATTATAATGACAATTGAATATAATAAAGATTCTTATACTATTAATATTGTTAAAGGAAAAGGCAAAATAGTAACTCCTTAATAATTCTTAATAATTTTTATATATCTTGTTAATAATTATTTTATATACTTGAATTGTAGTTAGGAGAGTGATAGATGAATTATTAAGAAGAGAATATTAAAAACAATACATTTTAACAATAATTATAATAATTAGAGTTTTCCCTACTCTAATATAAATAAATTTAATAAATACTAAACCCTATTAAAACTTTTATAGAAGAAGAGTGGCATGACTCTTCTTTTTTGATAATATGCTATAATTAAAAAAAGAGGTGAATATATGGAAAAAATATTAATAATTGACGATGATAAAGATATTGCAGAATTAGAATCATATTTATTAAAAGAAGAAGGCTTTGAAACTGTTATTAAAAATACTGGTGAAGAAGCTTTAGATGAAGTTAATAAAACTAAATATGACTTAATACTTATGGATATAATGATGCCTGGAATTTCTGGAATTGAATTATGTGCTAAAATAAGAGAAAAAGTAGATTGTTCAATTATATTCGTAACAGCTAAGGCAAATTTAGTTGATAAGATGGTTGGATTTGAAGTTGGTGGAGATGATTATATAACTAAACCATTTGAGAATCAAGAATTAGTTGGAAGAGTTAAGGCACACCTTAGAAAAGATAAAAGAATAAGAGAACAAAAAAATAACAATATTATTAAAATTGGTGAAATTGAATTAAATAAAGAAAGTTATGAAGTAAAAAAGAATAATACTAAAATTGATTTATCCACAAGAGAATTTGAATTACTAAGATACTTAATGGAAAATAAAGGTATAGTTTTATCCAAATCACAAATATTTGATTCAGTTTGGGGAAGTAATTATGGTGAAATAAGTACTGTCGCAGTACATATAAAGAATTTAAGAGATAAATTAGACAAAGAAGAAAAATATATTATTACAGTTTGGGGTTATGGATATAAATTTGTGAGGTCAATAGATGAATAAAGTAAGTGTTCAAAAAGGGTTTTTAATATTCATTTTAACCTTTATTGTAATTAATCTATTATTCCTATTATTCTGGTTTAAATATGGAGTACAATCATCAATTAAACAAGGATATATGGACTTACAAAATGAATTACAAAATGACATAATCGATAACATTAATAAAAATATAAGAGATCATAATTCTTTAGATGCCCCATCCCTATTTAATTTAATCGCAAAGAAATACAACTTATTAATAATAGTTAGAGATAGTAATAATGAAATAATATTTAATAATACTCAAAACATTAGTGATAGAGAGTATTTAACACCATTTGTAGTAACATTAAATAATAATAACTATATTGTAAGTATTGGTAAAATTAATACAATAAATACAATTTCAATTACAAAAAAATTTATGATATTTGAAATAATATTCCTATCTACAATTACATTAGTAGGTTTATTTATCGCAAACAAAGTATTACTTGAACCAATTGAAAAAACTATAAAAGATATAAATAACTATAAATTTGGAGTAAAACCAACAAAAAGACCTGTTACAAATGAGATTTATTATTTACAAAATGAATTCGTAGATTTAACAAAATCTCTTGAAAAAGAACATAATGAACAAAACAGAATAATATCCGCAATATCTCATGACATAAAAACACCTTTAACAGCAATTATTGGTTATAGTGATCTTTTAGTTAATAAAAAATTAAAAAAACAAGAAGAAAAAGATTTACAAGAAAAGATTTATAAAAAAGCATTAAATATAAAAGATATAGTATCTGATTTTGATGATTATCTATTATCACATAAAAATAGAACTTATATATTTAAAGAAGTACTTGTTAAAGATTTACTAGATAATATAAAATTTGAATATCAAGAAGATTTAAAAGATAAAAATATAAAACTTGATATTATTAATAAATCAAAAAAACAAACAATAATATTAGATATAGGAAAAATAAATAGAGTTTTCTCTAACTTAATAGTTAATAGTATAAGATATATTAGTGATAAAGGACACATAACCATTGAATGCAAAGATGATAAAGAATATTTCTATTTTAAATGTATTGATAATGGAACAGGTGTAGATGAAAATAATATAAATAAAATATTTGAACCTTTATTCACAACAGATAAATCAAGAAAGATAAGTGGTCTTGGTTTATCAATAACAAAAGAAATAGTAGAAATGCATGGTGGAAAAATAAAAGCATATAATAATAAATCAAAAGGATTAACCATTGAATTCACTTTAAGCAAAAATTTAAGCATAGAAGAAAAATAGAAGACTACTTCTATTTTTTTTAAACTTAATATTGACATCTTTTTAAAATAATGTATAATTAAAGAGTACTTAAATTTTTGCAGGTGTAGTTCAATGGTAGAACATCAGCCTTCCAAGCTGAATACGGGAGTCCGATTCTCCTCACCTGCTCCATATGTAAAAATCGTCGCACCAAGCGATGTTGAGATAAAGCTTAATTCGAAAGAATTAAGTTTTTTTGTGTCTAAGAAAGGTTGTGATGATATGTTAAATATTATTAAAGAAAAACTTGATTTAAGCCCTGATTTAAAGAAAAAGATTGATTGGGCTAAGAATTATACTTCTACTTCAATAGCTCTTGAGAAAGGTCATTTAATTAGATTAGAACCTAGTAAT
>JAFOMI010000010.1 GCA_017418945.1 Bacilli bacterium | reverse complement strand
TCTTTCATTTTGTCCTCTCCTCTACTCTTTTTAGCTTAACTTCTTCTACTTCTCCATTGAATTGGTTTAGTATCTCTTTCATTTCTTTTAAATCTTCTAACGTGAACTTTTTATATTCTAGTTCATAATATAGTCTTATTAGTAGTTCGTACATTATTTATTCTCCTTTTCAACTTCAAATACGTCAAATCTGTAACCTGTTTTCGTTTTATGACTTTCAAATACTAAATCGTGATTTTCACATTGTCTAACTATACAATAACAATATTCGGTTTTATTATTACTTAACAAGCCTTTCTTCAAGCAATAAGTGATAAAATCAAACACTTCATAATCTTTATAGCGTTTTGTATGGTTATGTATTATAAATTTGCTATTGTTCATTATTCCCCCAAATTGTGCATACGTTATCATCATTGTTTGTAGCACTACACCATATTCCACTACTAATAAGAAAAGAAACACCAAATAAAAAAACACCTAAAATAGAAATTAATATTATCAACCAATATATTTTGCTTAATCTTAAAATAATATTATCTTCACAATATATTATTAAACTTGCATCATCAATGACTACCCAAGATGAATATATACTCCATAGTATTAATATTGCTATTACAACTGTAAAAAACCAAAACATTATAATCACTATCCTATCCTAGCAATAACTTCATAGTCATCTTGAAAAAACAAGAAGTCTTTATATGATAATTGTGCTTCATATATATCTTTAGAACCATCTTCATATTCTTCTACATAATTTGGAAACCTAAATTCTATATCATCTTGATTGAATATTAGTTCTTCAATGGTTATTTCTTCACTCTCACAATTATTTTCTTTATCTTTTAATCTAATAAAAACTTTACTTTTCATATTACCCTCCTAATCTACTTTATCTAATAAATTCATTAATTCATTTAATATTTTGCTATATATTGCCATAAAATCTGCTACAACTTCATCATTCCATTGTATTTGCAACATTCCATAACTATCAATAATTGCGTGGGTTAATTCGTGCTTTAACGTGTAATCATAGCTATCTTTTTTTAAGTTGTTTGCAATATATATTTCTTTTTCTTTAAAATATGTCATTCCACTTCTGTAATCGTTATCTCCCATATTTAAATGTTCATCGTTCCATTCAACAAAGTGTAATTCATATTCAAAATTATTTATTTTTAGTTTCATACTTTTTCATCATCTAATATTTCTAAAAGTTCTTTTTGCATTTGTTGATGTACTTTTAAATCAAATGTTTCTCCATAACGCAATAATTTTTCTCTAACTTCTTTTATTATGTTTTCTTTTTGTTGTAATTGGTCTTTTAATTGCTTTATTTCTTCATCTTTATCTTCAAGTTTTATTATTGGTTGCATTTCCTTTAATCTAAAATATTCTTCTTCACTCATTACTTATTCACTTCCTATCTTTTTTCTTGTGTCATGTGGCTTACTTAAACCATTTTGCCAAGAATGTATTATATTTTGTTTTCTACTACAATATTCAAGATTATCTATGTTGTTATTTGTTTTATTTCCGTCTTTGTGGTTAACATCTGTTAAAAATGCACTTGCCACTAATTGATGAACTTTAAAAGTTTTCTTTTTGCCACTAATCATCAAACTTGTTTGACAATAACCTCTATCATTTATCATTTGTTTCATTATATGATTTGTATTTTTGTTTCTTATTCTTCCTAAACTACTTACTTGATAACCTATTGCAAGAGGTGTATCTTTCCAAACTTCATTATCCATTATCATTACTTCCTTTTAGTTCTTGTAATTTATCTTGTAATTTACTTGCATCAAATATTTTCATTCCAATATCATCATAAGCATATTCTTCGTTTATATACTTTTCTAATTTATTTATGATATTATTTAGTCTTTCTATTTCTTCTTTTAATTTATGGTTTTCATCATATAATTCGTGTACTCTATCTTTTAGTTCATCAACAAACCTTGTAGCATCATTTGTTGAATAATTAAATCTTTCTTCTTCCAT
>JAFOMI010000009.1 GCA_017418945.1 Bacilli bacterium | reverse complement strand
TTTTACTTCATTAAATTGAGTAACTATATCTTTTTCTTTGTCTCCTCCAAAATCAGATGATCCTTTATGGCAATAAATGCAGCCACCTTTTCCTACTGTTCCATCTATATTTGGACAAGTAAAACCTCCATTTAGACTTACTTTAAATACTTTTGAATTAAATTTATGTTTATAAAAATAATCTAGAGTATGATATCTTTTATTATCATCAGAATACTTAAATTTATTCATATTAATCCTCATCAATTGTATATAAGCATAATGCAGTTATAAAATCTATTGGTTTTTTTAATGCTTCTTTTTTAACTTTAGCATATTTTTCTTCTTTAATTAAATTATATATTTCTAAACCTTTAGTTTTAATATTATATTTTTTTCTAATGTTTAAATCTTTTTTTACTAATTTAATAAATTTATTTAATGAATAAATCTTTGTATCATCTATACTTAGAGTTTCTCCTACATGTTCTAATGCTTTTAAAAGTATTTTATCTATTATTTTACTATTATTATCTTTATCTATTTTTAATAGTTTTGCTATACTAGCTTGTGCTGTTTTTGAATTGATAATCTTATTGAAAGTATAAGTAAATGTTTCTTTATATTTTGTTTTAAATTTTTCTATAGAGTGTAATTTAAAAGTATATTTATAACCTTCATACTTATTAAATACTTTCATTGCATCATTATATCCATATTTTATGTTTCTTCTTGCTAGGTCTTTATCAAATAATAGGAAACTACCTAAGTCATTTCTTGGTATTATTTTTATTGTTTTTATTTTCTTTTTAGTAGCTTTTCTTAAACCTATAGTTGTTAGATCTACTACTATTGCTTCGTCTGCACCCATATCTATTGCAAGATTTATTGGGATATTATCATAATATCCGCCGTCTATGAATTCTGTTCCTTCAATTTCTCTAGTTGTAAATGCTGGATAAGCAGAAGAACTTGCGATTAAATAATCTTTTAATTTATTTTCAGGTATATCTTTTTTTTGTAATATTTTAGGTTTTTTATTTGTTTTATTAAATGTAATTAATCCAAAATCTATTTTTGATTTATAAAATCTATTTTTGTTTAATATGTCATTTACTATAGTATCTAGACCTGAAGGTTTTGCACCTTTATTCTTTACAAAATTTTTGAAGTATTCTTTGTATAAACTAATAGTGTCATCGTAGTTTTCAAATTTTCCATCAAACATTTTTTCCATACTAATATTACTCCAAAGTTTATATGCTTTGTAGTAATTTTTTTGTACCATCATTGCACCATTTAATGCACCTACTGATGTACCTGCCACTATTTCATATTTGATATTTAATTGTCTTAAGGCTTTCCATACTCCTATTTGATATGCGCCTTTAGAACCACCGCCCGATAGTACGACCGCTCTCATAAAATCACCGAACATATTATACCACAAAATGTATTTTTTTTCCACTGTTTTCGTTTGATGGTAAAAAAGGGTTAAATATTGTTGTAAATCAGAAATATGTTTTAATTATAATTGTTTATTTTGTGTTATAATTTTTTTGGGTGGAGTTATGGCTAAAAGAAAACGTTTAAAACTTAAAGAGCCATTTATTTCTATTGTAAGAATTTGTGGAATAATTCTTGCAATAATTTTAGCTGTTTTTTTATTCTATAGGTATGAAATACATACTATAAAGAAGTTAGGATATAGTGAAAAGGCTAGTCAATTTATCTTATTTAATTTTAAGAAGAGTTATGTTAAATCAGTTCATTATAGTGATACTTTAAATGCTGCTTTTGAAAGTGAATCTTATAATGAAAAATATCTTAAATATTATGCTCAAATTGATTATTATAAAGGTGATTTATTAATTTCTGATATTAATTCTTTGTTGGATAAAAAATATTCAGTTAGTGAGATTAATGTTATCTTAGCTCATGGTAGTTTGGAAGATGTTAGAGATTTTGCTAAAAGAGATAAAGTTGTTTATTTAGATGAGTATTTTGATTATCCTTTTGCAAGAATTAGATTATATGATAGATATTTAGCTTATAGTGATGAGACAGGAGAAAATGCATATAATACAATTGTTTATGTAAATTTAGATATTGATAAAGAAGAGTATAAAGAGCCTTATTTAATTACTAAATTTAGTATTGATATGCTTGTTAATAAACATTTTTCATTGACTAAGAATTTTGT
>JAFOMI010000008.1 GCA_017418945.1 Bacilli bacterium | reverse complement strand
GTTCCAAGGGTTCGGCTGTTCGCCGATTAAAGTGGCACGCGAGCTGGGTTCAGAACGACGTGAGACAGTTCGGTCCCTATCCGTCGTGGGCGTAGGAAAATTGAGGAGATCTATCCTTAGTACGAGAGGACCGGGATGGACATACCTCTGGTGTATCTGTTGTAGCGCCAGCTGCAGTGCAGAGTAGCTATGTATGGAAAGGATAACCGCTGAAAGCATCTAAGCGGGAAGCCTACTTCAAGATGAGTTTTCCCATATTTTTATAATAGTAAAATCCCAGAAAGACTAACTGGTTGATAGGCTAGAGATGGAAGAGTAGTGATACTTTGAGTCGACTAGTACTAATAGATTGAGGATTTAACCATAAACTAATTTGTTGCACATTATCATGTTTTCAGAGAACAATTGACATTTTGTTAAAATTGTGATATAAATAATTTATCAGTGATTATAGCAGAGTGGAAATACCTGTTCCCATCCCGAACACAGAAGTCAAGCACTCTAACGCCGAAGATAGTGTTAAGCAAAAATAGGACGTCGCTGGTATTTTTTTTGTAAGGGCCCTTAGCTCAGTTGGTAGAGCATCTCGTTTGCACCGAGAAGGTCAGGAGTTCGAATCCCCTAGGGTCCACCATTTTTAATAATAAATACACATTTGTGTATTTTTTTTTGTTATTATGATATAATTTGATTAAGATAGAAGTGATGCTTATGGAAGAAATACTACTTTCATTTATAAATCTTGATGATTTTTGCGTCTCAAATTTTAAAAATAGTTATAAAGATATTGTTTCAATTATAAATTCTAAAAAGAATAATTATAATATATGGAAAACAGTTATTATTTGTTATTCTATGCATGATTATTCTATAAATAATGAAATATTTAATTATATGGTGGAAAATAGGATAGATGATGATATTGTATTCGGGCCTAAAATATCAAATGATTTATATAGTGACAGAATAATTTATTCTAAAAATCCTATTTACGATGGAATTAATATTAGAAATTCAAGAATTATTAAAGAAAAATATAATCATTATAATAAAATATTAAACGTACCATGTATTCTAATTTTTGATAATGAGTTAAATGTTTCAGATGAAAAATTATTTGAGATACTTGATCATAAAACTTTTTATGTTTATAAAAATAAAGAATTAAAAAAACTAGTTAAAAGTTTTAACTAGTTTTTTTGTTTATATTAAAAACTAATCCAATTAATATCATATAACTTATTAAACTTGATCCTCCATAACTTATAAAAGGCAGTGTAACACCAGTTATTGGTAAAACACCTAAATTCATTCCTATATTTTGTATTTGTTGATATATTAAAATTGTTAAGATACCAAAGACAAGATATTTATTTCTATTTTCTTGTTTAATACAAATTTTTAAAATATTATAATCAAATAAATAGCAAAGAATTATAAATAGAATTCCAAAGTAATAACCAAAGTTTGAAAACATTATTGCAATTATAAAATCAGTTTGTGCTTCTGGGAAGTAAATAGGTGTTTTACTTAAACCATATCCGTTTTTTGGTGCTGAACCAATTGCGGCTAAAGCATTATCTAGTTGCATTCCACTTTTATTTTTCCAATTTATTAATCTATCTATTCTATAAAAGAATTTTGTTCCAAATATATTTATAAATAATATTTGTTTATTTATATAAATATAGATAAATATACTAAAAAATATAATTGATATTAATAGAGTTATTATGAACCATCTTTTTTTAATTCCGCTTATAAATAATAAAGATATACAAATAATGAAATATATTATTACATTACCAGTATCTGGTTCTAAAAATGTTAAAATTGATGGAATTAAAGTAATTATAAATGATTTAAAAATCAATATTAAATCGTTCTTTTTTCTGTTTTTATACAAGACATCAGCTAAATATATTATAAGTATTATTTTCATGAATTCTGAGGGCTGAAAAGCACCTAATTTGGGTATATTAAACCAAGCTTTTGAACCATTTATTTTATCACCAAAAAATAGTACTAGAATTAGTAATATATTAAAAATAACATATAATATAAAACTATATTTATAAAAAGAATTCTTTTTTATTTTTGTTAGAAAATATAATATTATAAATCCTACTAAATACCATATAATTTGCTTTAAATAAATATATTTGTAGTTACTAGATAAAATAAATGTACTACTATAAATTGATGCGATACTTATTATTGAAAATATTAATATATATATTATTAGTTTATAGTTTTTCATAATTATTCCTCTATTATATTATTTAGTCTTATTAAAAAAATTATGCATATAATTAAATAAAAGGAGGTTAAAATGAAGAATTTGCCACATTTATTTAAGGGAAATGCTCCTAAAAATAATAATCAAGAAATAAGTATTTTAAATAAAAAAAGTAAAGAAAAAGTAGATAATACTAGTTTAGATAATCAAATTGAAGATATTTTTTTATCTGATAAGTTTTTATATAAAGCAGATGTCATTATAACTTTAAAGAATAATGAAGTAATTGAAAAAACTATCATTGGTAGAACCATTGATAGTTTAATAACAATTGATGATGAATTAATTAGTGTTGATAGTATTAGTAAAATTGAACTTAATTAAATATTTTCAACTAAGGTATCGCCAAGACATCTAATAGCACAAATGCATTCTAGATTAATTGTAAAGAATGAATCTGTTCCTGTATAAGTACCATCTTCATTTGCAATTAATACTCTAAAAGTTGCACAGCATCCATCTATTTTTTCAATTCTAAATACAGTTGAAAAAGCTTCTGGCTCAGCAACTCTTGTAGTAGGTGCACTCCAAGCTACTTGTCCATTACTATTACATGTATATAGTATTACAGGTCTTGTATTATAGTAAAGACATGCAAATTGTCCAAGAGTTGGTCTACCGCAACTATCTATACAATCATCACTTGTGACTGCATTTTTTTGAAGTAAATAAATAACATTTAGAATATCACTTATACAATTACAACTTTTGTTACACATTTTCTTTCCCCCTAACATAATTATTTCTAGTATAAGATATTCTTGTAAACATAAAAAGTGTAGGTGTAAGTCTTGAGTTTTTATTAATTTCTAGTATAATAATAATAGGTGAGATTATGAATTATCAATATTTTATTATAATAGGTGTATTAATATTTATCCTATTAATTGTTTTAAAAGCTAATAAGAAAGATTTTAATATTGAAGCTAATAAATTAGTTGAGTATCTTGGTGGAAAAGACAATATTTTAAATATGGAAGTAAATATGTCTAGATTTAAAGTTACTTTAAGGGATGTTAGTATTGTTAATAAAGAAGCAATACAAAAGCTTGGAGCAAAAGGAATTGTAGAAATAGATAATCAATTAAAAATTATTTTAGGTCCTGATGCTAAAGCATTAGAAAGATATATTGATGAATTAAAATAAAAAATATGTAGAAATTCTACATATTTTTATTTTTTTAAATTATAAATATTTAAGCATGGTTTATTAAATAATCTAAAATTAATTTTATCTACACCAATACCACTATTAACATATATATCAGTATTATTATATTTATAATAATTATCTATATATTTACTACTTCCATCTCTTTTAAGTATTTCTTTAATAACAGGAATATTTATTTGACCATTTAATGAATTTGATGTTAATACTAAATCAAAATTATAATCTTTTATTTCATCAAATTGATCACTTTCACTAAATGTAATTATTTTGTATGTAGATGTGTTATCTTTCATAATATCTTTAATAAATGAAGTATTTTTATTACTATCTAGACCTACTAATAAAATTGATTCATTTACTTTACTAAAAATAGTATCTTTAGAATCATTTAATGAAATAAATCCACTACTAGTCATAATTGTTTCATAACTTGGATTTTTTTTATCATCTAATCCTGAAACAAAATATTTTCCATAATTACTATTTATACTTTTTAATTTAGAAATAAGATAATCAGTTTTCTTTTTATTTAGTTTATAATTCTTTTTAGTTAAGTTCCCTGAAAATATAACTATATCTACTTTTTTATCATTTATTTTTTTAATTAATTCATCTATTTCATCATCATTATTACCACTATATAAAATGTCTGAAAAATGGGCTATTTTAAAGTTATTAAATGAAGTAGGTATATTGTTATTATTAATATCATAATCTTTTATAATAATGCCTTTATTACCTATATATTTACCATATAAAATTATTAAAGCAAGTATTAGAACTAATATAAAGAAAAGTGTTCTAAAAAAGTGACTTTGTTTTTCTTCTTTTATATTTTCCATAAATCCTCCTATTTAAATAGTATAATTATTAAGAATAATAATAAGTTATGGAACATATGAAAAGACATTGTTGTAAATATGTTTTTACTTCTAGAATAAATAAGTGCGAAATCAATTCCCATAACTATATAAGGTATTCCCATTATTATTTCTTTAATATTTGAGAAATTAGTAATGTGTAATACTCCAAAAATAAATCCACTTAATACTATAAATAAATTATCATTTTTTACTAAGTTTCTAATACTTTTTCTAAATATCATTTCTTCAACAAAAGGAGCGTATATTGCTGTGGAAAAAAACATATATAATGGAATTCTGTGAATATAATCTCTTAAAGTAGATTCATTTCCACCTAATTTTAATCCAGTTATTAGTTGAATTATAATGTTTAATATTGCCATTAGTATTACACCATTGACATAATATATAAAGTATTTACTAACATACTTTTTAAAATTCTTCTTAAAGTCTTTTGCATCAATTTTTAATTCTTTTATATAAACAATTAAAAGATATAACATAAAAATAATGTTACAAATAAGTACAAATATAATTCTTTTATTTAAAGAGATACTATTATAATCAAATCCTAAATAATTTACTAATATAATAGCAATATCTAAATATATAAAATAAAATAAAAATGTTAAAGTGTTTAAAAAATATTTTTTCATATAAATCTATCCTCTAGTTAATTATAACATAATTTATAAAAAAACGTTTACATTCTTTTATATTATATGGTATAATCTTTTTGACAACGAAGAGTGTGGTGTTCCACACTCTTTATGTTATAAATGGAGGAATTTTTATGCTTAGTAAGATTCGTGATTTAATTAAAGAACCATTAGAAAAGGAAAATATTAAGGTTTTAGACGTATATCTTGAAGAAGAAGATGGCGTTAATAATTTAATGATAATTATTGATAAAATGCCATATGTTGATTTGGATACTTGCGTTCTTGCAACTCATATTATTAATCCAATACTAGATGAAGCAGATTTAATTGAAGATAGTTACATTTTAAATGTATGTTCGAAAGGAGTAGAAGAATAATGAAAGGTGAAGAATTTATAAAAGCAATAAGAGCATTATCAGTTGAAAAGAATATTCCATTAGATGATTTATTTGAATATATTGAAGCAGCTTTAAATGCAGCTTATAAAAGAAATTATAATGCTACTAATAGTAAAGTTATTATTAATAGAGAAACAGGCGATGTAAAAGTTGTTTCTTATAAGGTAGTAGTTGATGAAATCAATATGGAAGAAGAAGAAGATGCTCAAGTTTTATTAGAAGAAATAAAAGATACTTATAAAGATATAAAGGTTGGAGAAACTATTGAAGAAGAAGTTACTCCAAAAGATTTTGGTAGAGTAGCAGCAGCTACTGCTAAACAAGTTTTAGTTCAAAAAGTAAGAGAAGCTGAAAGAGCTAGTATAATGGATGAATTTAAAGATAAAGAAGGAGAATTATTAATTGGAACTTTATCTAGAGAAGATAAATTAAATTATTATGTTGATTTTGGTAGAGCAAGTGGTATTTTACCAAAGAAAGATATTATTCCTGGTGAAGAATTAGAAATGGGTTCTCAAATAAAAGTATATGTTACTAAAATTGAAGAAGGTCAAAAAGGTGGACCAGTAATTATTTTATCTAGAACACATTATGGTTTCGTAAAGAGATTATTAGAATCAGAAATTCCTGAATTATCAGAAGGAATTGTTATGTTATATAGTGTAGCAAGAGATCCAGGAAGTAGAAGTAAAATAGCAGTTTATTCAGAAAATGATAAAGTAGATGCTGTTGGAGCTTGTATTGGAGAAAAAGGTGTTAGAATTAATAACATTTCAAAAGAATTAAATGGTGAAAAAATAGACGTAGTTAAATATGATAAAGATTTAATTACATTTATTAAGAATGCATTAAGCCCAGCTAAAGATGTAGATGTATATATAATTGATCAAAAAGATAAACATGCTATTGCAGTTGCTGAAGGAGATAATTTATCACTTGCAATTGGTAGAAATGGTCAAAATGTTAAATTAGCAGCTAAATTAACTAAGTGTAAAATAGATGTTAAAACTTTAGTACAAGTACAAGAAGAAGGAATTAATATATATAAATATTACGAAGCATAAGGAGGACTTATGAAACAAAAAAAGATACCATTAAGAACTTGTGTAGTAACAAGAGAAAAATTAGAAAAAAAAGATTTACTTAGAATTGTTAAAAATAATGAAGGTAAAGTTTTTGTTGATGAAAGTGGAAAAGCTAATGGTAGAGGAGCGTATATTAAAAAATCTATAGATGCTTTAGAAAAGGCTATTAAAACTAAAGTACTTGATAAGAATTTAGAAACTACTATTAGTGATGAAGTATATGAAGAAATTAGAAAAATAATAGAAAGATAGAGGTGATATTATGGAAATGAGTGTTAAAGAATACTCTTTAGACATTAATCAAAGTATAGAAACAGTAATTGCAAAAGCAAAAGAACTTGGATATGATATTAATAGCGAAGATGATATGCTTAATGAAGATGCAATTATTGATTTAGATACAGCACTTACTATGGATGTAAAAGAAGAAGAGAATACAACTCTTTATATTGATGAAGAAGTAGAAGAAAAAGATTATGATTTAGATGAAGAATTAGATGAAAAAGCTGAAAATTTAGCTTCTGCTTCTAATTTAAAATATGATGATACTGTTAAAGTACAAAAATTAAAGAAAAAAAGTGAATCAAAAGAAGATATTAATGCAAAAAAGAAAGAAATGTATAAGAATAAGAAACATTTACAAGAAAATACTGCAAAACAAGATGATAATATTATTATCTATGAAGAAGGGATGACAGTAGCTAAATTAGCTGAAAAATTAAATGTTTCTGGAACTGAAGTAATTAAAAAATTAATTAGTTTAGGAGTTATGGCTAGTTTAAATAATACTATTTCTTTTGAAAATGCTGAAATGATAGTTATTGATTATAATAAATCTTTAAAAAGTGAAGAAACACAAGATAAAATTAATTTTGAAAAATTAGAAATTAATGATGATCCAAAAGATTTAGTTGAAAGAGGACCTGTTGTTACTATAATGGGACATGTTGATCATGGTAAAACAAGTTTACTTGATTATATAAGACATAGCCGTGTTATAGAAGGTGAATTTGGTGGTATTACACAACATATTGGTGCTTATCAAATTGAACATAATGGTAAAAAGATAACATTTATAGATACTCCAGGACATGCTGCATTTACTGAAATGAGAGCAAGAGGTGCATCTATTACAGATATAGTAATTATTATAGTAGCTGCAGATGATGGTGTTATGCCTCAAACTATTGAAGCAATAGATCATGCTAAAGCGGCAAATGTACCAATAATTGTTGCTATTAATAAAATAGATAAACCAGGTGCAGATGTAGAAAAAGTTATTGCACAAGTAGCTGAACATAATCTTATCCCAGAAGAATGGGGTGGCGATACTATTTTTGCTAAGATTAGTGCAAAAACAGGACAAGGTATACCAGAATTACTTGAAAGCATTCAATTAGTATCAGAAATTGCAGAATTAAAAGCAAATCCAAATAGATATGCTCTTGGAACTGTAATTGAATCAAAACTTGATAAAGCAATGGGCGCAACAGTAACATTACTTGTACAAAATGGTACTTTAAGACTTGGAGATCCTATAGTTGTTGGTACTACATATGGTAGAGTTAGAACTCTAAAAAATGATTTAGGTGAAGAAGTAGTAGAAGCATTACCAAGTACACCAGTTGAGATTACAGGTTTAAATGAAGTACCTGAAGCTGGAGATAGATTTATGGCATATTCTTCAGAAAAAGAAGCTAGAACAATTGGTGAAAACAGAAAAGAACAAGCTAAGTTAAAGAAAAATAAAAATAATAATGCACCTACATTAGATGATATCTTTAATAGAATTAAAGAGGGTGCAAAAGAAATAAATGTTGTATTAAAAACAGATGTTACAGGTACTGAAGAAGCAGTTAAGAATGCTTTAGAAAAAATCGAAGTAGAAGATGTTAGAGTTAGAGTAATTAGATCATCTGTTGGAGCAGTATCTGAAAGTGATATAGTACTTGCATCAGCATCAAATGCTATTGTAATTGGATTTAATGTTAGACCAAATAATAAAACAATTGAAATAGCAAAAGAATATGGTGTTGATATTAGACTTTATAATATTATTTATAAGTTAGTAGAAGATTTAGAAGATGCAATGAAAGGTATGCTTGACCCAGAATTTGAAGAAGAAGTATTAGGTCAAGCTGAAGTTAGACAATTATTTAAATTCTCTAAAGTTGGAACAATTGCTGGATGTATGATTACTGATGGAGTAGTTACAAATAATTCAAAAGCTAGAATCATTAGAGATGGTGTTGTTATATTTGATGGTAATATTAATAGTATTCAAAGAGGTAAAGATCAAGCTAAAGAAGTTAAAAAAGGTATTGAATGTGGTATTACTATTGAAAAATATAATGATATTAAAATTGGAGATATAATAGAAGCTTATAAAGTTGTAGAAGTAAAAAGATAGGTGATATTATGAGCGTTAAAACAGAAAGATTAGGTAATGTATTACATAGAGAAATTAGTAATATATTAATGACTGAAATTAAAGATAAAGATTTAAATTTTGTAACAATTACAAAAGTAGATTTATCAAGTGATTTATCTTATGCAAAAGTATATTTTACAACTCTTGATGAAAGTAAAAAAGATATAGTATTAAAAGATATAAATAATGCAAGAAAATTTATTAGATCTATTTTAATGAAAAGAAAAATAGAAATGAGAATTATTCCAGAATTATCATTTATTTATGATGATTCTATTGAATATGGTAATAAAATAGAATCTATTATTGAAAAAATGCATGAAGAAAAATAATTATTGATTTTCAATAATTATTTTTTTATTTATTATTTTACATTTTATAAAAATTAGTTATAATATAAGTATAAAAATAAAAGAGGGTGTTTAAATGGATATTTTAAACAATTTGGGCATAGGCTATACTGGAGATTATCTAGTGCAAGGTAGCCAAATTGACAAATGTAAAAAATCATCTCAGTTAGACATTAAATACACAGAGTTTTGTGTAAAAAATGGTGGAAAGGAGAACTCTTTTAGCTATATACCTAACTATTATTATGGAAACGTTATATTTCATTTACCTACAATTAATATTAATCAATCTAATTTAAAAAGTATTAAAGAAACAGTAAATGAAATAATTCTTAATAAAGTAGATTTATTTGTTATTGATGCATCAACTCTTTTATATGAAACTTTTGATTGGTCTACTGATGAAGAACAAAGAAATTATTTAAAGAATATGGCTAAAGGTATAGCTGCAGTAGCAGCTTATAAAAAAGAAGTTGCAATAGAAAATACATCATTTGATAATAATATGCTTTTGTTTGGAAAATCAATTAGTAATATATCTGATTTATTAGTATATACAAGAAATATATTAGTAGAAGATTATGATTTTTCTAGAGATAGAGCAAATAAAATGATAGGTATATCATTAAATATTAATAAGTTAATAACAAATAATGAAGAAGAAGATTTAGATAATTGGATAAAAATTTTTAAAAATGATATTAAGTGCATTAAAATAAGTAATGTTGAAGCAAATGTTAATATTATTTCTAAGTTAATAGATTTAATAAATGAATGTGAAGTTAATGCACCAATAATATTAGAAACAAAAGATGAACTTGAAAAGATAAATAATACTTATAAAAAATTTGAATATTTAATAACAAATAAATTAGATGGTAAACCACTTAATTTTGATAGTTATCATAACATAGTAGATTCTAGATATAATGAATATAATACTAGCTTTAATTCAAGTCAAAATGGGTATACAAATCTTGTTATATTATGTATGATTTTGTTTACTGTAATTGCTTCTATTTTAATGGTAATAGTTGAAATGAAGAAGTAAAAATTTGACTAAAAGCAGTTTTTATGCTAAAATTTATATGCTTTTTGTTTTTGAGCAAGAAGTAAAAAAAATGAGGTGAAACAAGTGAAATTAGGTCAAATAGCTAATAAAAAAGTTATTTCTACTTTTGTTTGCTGCATGTGCTTTTTATTAGTATTATATTGTACTTTATCACAAGTTAATATAAATAAAATTAATAGATTAGAAGCGTCAACATCTTTAGCAATGACTAAAGTTGAAGACAATATTATAGATTCAAATATTTCTTTATCTAAGACTAAAGGATTAGATGAAATAAAATTTGCAGAGGTTAGTGGATTTGGAAATATCCCATTACAATATTCGGGATTATATAATGTTTCAAGTACTCCATTATCTTCATCAAGAGGTGCCCTATATTTTAATGGACATAAAGAAACATATTATTCAGAAAGAGTTTTACCTGGTACAGGACTTGCAATTCCAGGTAGACACGTTGCTGATGATGGTACTGTAAGAGATGGTGAAGGATATATATCAGTAGCAGCTGATCCATCTTTCTTACCAAGAGGAACAGTTGTTATGACATCACTTGGACCTGCAAGAGTATATGATACAGGTTGTGCTTATGGTACTGTAGATATTTATGTTAACTGGTAAAAGAGCGTTTGCTCTTTTTTTTATTTTTGTTATAATAAAAATGGTGATTTAAGTGGATGGGATATTATTAATAAATAAAGAAAAAGATATGACTAGTAGAGATGTAGTTAATAAAGTATGTCATTTATTAAAAACAAAAAAAGTAGGGCATACAGGTACTTTAGATCCTATGGCAACAGGAGTACTTGTTTTAGGTATAAATAAAGGGTTAAAAATAGTCAATGAAATTACCTCTCTTGATAAAGAATATGAAGCTGAGATAACTCTTGGAATAAATACAGATACATTAGATATAACTGGTAATATTCTTGAAGAAAGAGTAGTTAATAATATTACAAATGAAAAAATAGACAAAGTACTTAATACTTTTATAGGTAATTATCATATGGAAGTACCTCTTTATAGTGCTATTAAAATAAATGGTAAAAAATTATATGAATATGCTAGAAATAATGAAAAAGTTGATACTCCATATCATGATGTTTATATTTATGATTTAAAAAGAATAAGTGATATTAAAAATAATAAGTTTTCTATTAGATGTAAAGTTAGTAAAGGAACATACATTAGAAGTTTAGTTAGAGATATTTCAAAGGAACTTAATACTATTGGTGTTATGAGTAAATTAAATAGAACTAAACAAGGTAATTTTGATATTAAAGATTGCTATTCACTTAAAGATATTGATAATAATAATTATAAATTATTAAAAATAGAAGATGTATTAGATTTACCATTAGTAGAAGTTAAAGATGAAGATTATAAAAGAGTAATAAATGGTAATAAAATAAAAAATAGTTATAATTATGATAAATTAGTTTTCTTAAAAGATAATTTATTAATAGCAATATATGAAATTGATAAAGAAGATATTTCTTTACTTAGACCTTTACACATGTTTATATAAAATATAGACATGTTTTTTTAAAAGATTTATAATAATATTAGGGTGATAAGATGTATATAGATTTAATAGTATTAATTTTACTTATAGTAGCAGTTATTTTCTTCTTTAGAAGATTTTCATCATTTGTATATATGATGTGTGCTTTGGATATTATTTATAGATTATTACATTTTTTAGCAAATAATTTACATGTACCAGAATTAACTGCGCTAATAAATAAATATATTCCAAGTAGTATTGTTGATTTACTAAGTGAATATGTTGGAACTGAAGGATTATTATATACTGTAGTTCTTTGGGGTATGTTTATTCTTTATTGTATCTTTGTATTCTATGTTATAAGAATATTATTTAGAAGAAAATAAGGCTTTGACCTTATTTTTATTTTGACATATCAATTAATTAATGTTAATATATGCCTAGAAATGGGGGATTTTATATGGCAAATTGGTGTTCTCATATAGTTGAAAGAACAGGCTTTTTTTCATCAAATTATTATTGCAATGCATCTGGCGAAGAAAAACCATTATCATATAAATATATAGATTATTACTGTAAAAACAATGCATATCATTGTCCAACTTATGAAGAATATTATGGTTCTTCCGGAGGATGCTTTATTACTACTGTAACATGTGGTATCTTAAAAAAAGATGAAGATGATATAGTAATGAATAATTTAAGAAAATTTAGAGATCAAATACTACAAAAGAATGATAAATATAGTAATATTTTAAAATTATATGATTCAATTGGACCAATTGTTTCATGTAATATTATGCATGATGATAATAGAGAAGAAATAGCAAATAAAATATATTCTAAATTAGAAGGATTTACTTCATTAATCGAAAATGAAAAATATGATGAAGCAACTAGAAGTTATGTTATTATGACATTAAAATTAGTAAAAGAATATGGTCTTGATAATATGTATAGAAATATAAGAGATAATAATTTTGGATATAAAGATAATGAATTTGATATAACTAAGGCAGGACATGGAAAAAAAGTAGTAAAAACACTTGATTAATAAGTGTTTTTGTCTTATAATCATATACGTACCTTGACTTGGTAGATGGATTTTTCCGACCACTAACTAAGTTAATGGCAAATATTATAGGAGGAAAGTATGTTAAAAAGAGAAAAGAAAGAATCTATTATTAAAGAATACGCTATTAAAGAAAGCGATACTGGTTCTGTAGAAGTTCAAGTAGCTTTATTAACTGAAGAAATCAATATTTTAACTGATCATTTAAAAGAAAATATTCATGATTTCCATTCAAAAAGAGGTTTACTAATGAAAGTTGGTAAAAGAAGAAACTTACTTGAATATTTAAAAAGAACTGATATTAATAGATATCGTGAATTAATTAAGAGATTAGGTTTAAGAAAATAAAACACTTTTATAAGTGTTTTTTCTTATATTTTGTGATACAATATAGATTGTTAAGGAGTAATTTATGAAGAAAACATTTGAATTAAATTTTAGAGGAAGAAAACTTGTCGTTGAAAACGGAGAATATGCTAAACAAGCACATGGTTCAATATTAGTTAGATATGGTGATACAGTTGTTTTATCAACAGTTGTAGTTTCGCCAAATGCAAATATATTAAGTGATTTCTTCCCATTAATGGTTTTATATCAAGAAAAGTTATATTCAGTAGGAAAAATTCCTGGTGGATTTATTAAAAGAGAAGGTAGACCAACAGATGCTGCTACATTAGCTGCACGTATGATTGATAGACCTATGAGACCAATGTTCCCAGAAGATTTTAGAAATGAAGTTCAAGTTGTTAATACTATATTATCAGTAGATACAGACTATTCACCAGAATTATCTGCAATGTTTGGATCAAGTTTAGCAACATGTATATCAAAAATACCTTTTGATGGACCAATTGCTGGTGTAAAAGTAGGAAGAGTAAATGGAGAATTTATTATTAACCCAACACCTAGCGAACTTGAAAAGTCAGATATTGATTTAACAGTGGCTGGTACTAAAGAAGCAATTAATATGGTTGAAGCAGGTTCTAAAGAAGTATCTGAAGAAGATATGCTTGAAGCTTTAATGTTTGGTCATGAAGCTGTAAAAGAATTATGTGAATTCCAAGAAGAAATTATTAAAGAAATTGGTCAAGAAAAAATGGAATATGAACACTTAGAAATAAGTGATGAATTAAGAGAAGAAGTTAAAACTTTAGCTTCTAAGAAATTAGATGAAGCAATGAGAATAAAAGAAAAGATTGCTAAATATGAAGCTATTGATAAAGTTAAAGAAGAAGTAGTAGAAAAATATACTGAAGAAAATAAAGATATGGATAAAGATGAATTAACAGAACTTATTACTAAAGTTAAGTTAGTTTTAGAATCTATAGAATATGATATATTTAGATCTATTACTGTTAATGAAAAAACAAGAGCAGACGGAAGAAAGATGGATGAAATAAGACCACTTTCTACTGAAATAGATGTTTTACCAAGAACTCATGGTTCTGCAGTATTTACTCGTGGTGAAACACAAGCTATGGCAATTACAACACTTGGTGCATTAAATGAATATCAAGCATTAGATGGACTTAGTTTAGAAGCTGAAAAACATTTTATGCTTCACTATAACTTTCCACAATTTTCTGTAGGTGAAACAGGAAGATATGGATCTCCAGGAAGAAGAGAAATAGGTCATGGTGCTTTAGGTGAAAGATGTTTAAAACAAGTAATGCCAACAGAAGAAGAATTTCCATATACTGTAAGAGTTGTATCTGAAATATTAGAATCTAATGGTTCAAGTTCACAAGCAACTATTTGTGCAGGATGTTTATCATTAATGGCAGCAGGAGTTCCAATTAAAGCTCCAGTTGCAGGTATTGCTATGGGTCTTATAACTTCAAAAGATGAAAAAGATTATACAATTTTAACAGATATTCAAGGTATGGAAGATCACTTAGGTGATATGGACTTTAAAGTAGGTGGAACAAGAAAAGGTATTTGTTCTTTACAAATGGATATTAAAATTAAAGGTATAACAAAACAAATATTAAAAGAAGCATTAGCGCAAGCTAAAAAAGCAAGAATGGAAATTCTTGATGTAATGGAAAAACAAATTAAAGAACCTAGAAAAGAAGTTAGTAAATATGCTCCAAAAACTGAAATATTTAAGATTAATCCAGATAAGATTAAAGATGTTATTGGTAAGGGCGGAGAAATGATTACTAAAATCATTTTAGAAGCAAGTAATGTTAATTCAGTTAACGATATAAATGCAGTTAAAGTTGATTTAAATGATGATGGAACAGTTGTTATTTATCATACAGATAAAGAAGTAATTGATAAAACAAAAGAAATGATTTTAAATGCAGCAAGAGAAGTAGAAATAGGAAAAATATATACAGGTAAAGTTGTTAAAGTAGAAGATTATGGTTGTTTCGTAAATCTTTGGGATGGACAAGATGGATTTGTTCATGTATCACAACTTGCTCATGAAAGAGTAGAAAAACCTAGCGATATGGTTCATGAAGGTGATGAAATAATTGTAAAAGCTACTGGATTTGATAAGAGAGGTAAATTAAACTTATCAAGAAAAGAAGCATTACCTAAAAAAGAATCAAAAGAAAATAAGAATGAAGAATAGAATAATCTATTCTTTTCTTTTTTTTTAAACTATGTTATTATTAGTTAAAGTATGGTGATTAATTATGATAGTCTTAGATAAATTAAAGGAATATTTTGAAGAAAAGGATTCTGAATATACAAAAGAAGCTTATGATTTCTTTTTTGAAAATATCTATAAAAAAGTTAGTCCAGAAGTAGATATAAATGATTTACAAGTATTTAGAAATGCACTTAGTAATACAAAACCTTTATTTATTAAATATAAAGAAATAAAGAAGAAATTATTAATTAATAAGATTTTAAAATCTATTATGGAAGTAGCAAATTCACAAGGAGGTATAAAATTAACCCCAATAAATGATGTTACATTAATAGAATCAGTATATGATTTAGAATTATTTAGAAACGAATTAATAAAAAAAGGTTTTGATTGTAATAGAATAAAAAATTATCCATCTTTGGATTTAGATAAAATTAGAGAAGAATTATTTAAATCAGCGGGTATGGAATGTAAATCTATAAAAGATTTATATAAAGCTTCATTTGATCATAGAAATGAAATTCGTAATATAAATATAATGGAAATTGCGATGGAAGGAATTAATCCTGATTATTTTTTATTTCCAGATGCTGATCCTTATATTGATGAAGAATATATGGAACAATATGGATTATTATATGATTATTTAGTATATAATGATGATTTACTATATAATTCAAATAATTCACAAAAGAAAAAGTAACGATAATTATTTATCGTTACTTTTTATTTCCATTAATACTGGTAATATTATAGGTTTTCTACCAGTTTTTGCTAATATGTATGAATTAACTTCATTTATTAAAACACTTTTTAATTCATTATAATTAAATTTATGTTTCTTTAATTCTTTAATTATTACTTCAGTTGCTTTATTTTCTATTTGTTTTAATAAAGCTTCATTTTCATTAACAAGTATAAATCCTCTAGTTGCAATTTGTACTTTTCCAAGTAATAATTTTTTCTTTAAATCAACATTACATACAAGAACTAGTATTCCATCTCTAGACATTATTTTTCTATCTTTTATAACAACAGAACCAACATCACCAACCCTATTACCATCAACATATATATCATAGCAAGGGAAACTTTTATCTCTTGTTACAACACCATTAAGCATAGATAATACATCACCATTTTGCATTATAAATGTATTTTCTTTTTTCATACCACATGATATAGCAAGATCAGTATGTTCTTTTAACATTCTATATTCACCATGTATTGGCATTAAGTATTTTGGCTTTACTAATCTAATCATAAGCTTTAATTCTTCTTGGTTACCATGTCCAGATGAATGTATATCATTTAAAGTTGTATTAGTATATGTTTTAACACCTTTTATTGCTAATTGGTTTAATGTATTAGCAACAGCTTCACCATTTCCTGGAATAGGTGATGATGAGAATATAACAGTATCTGTTGGTAATAATTTAATTTGTCTATGAGTTCCATTTGCTATTCTAGATAATGCAGCAAGTGGTTCTCCTTGAGAACCTGTACATAATAGACATACTTCTTCAGGTTTTAATTTATTTGCTTCTTCAGGAGTTATTATAGTACTTGTATCTTCAATATAACCTGATTGAATTGCTATTTCAACTTGAGTTTCCATACTTCTACCAAATAGAACAACTTTTCTTTTATTTCTTTTTGCTGTTTCAATAATGTGTTTTAATCTATAAACGTTTGATGCGAATGTTGCAACTATTATTCTTCCTGTTTGTCTTCTAAATAAGTCACTTAATCTAGCATCTACTTTAGATTCACTAATTGATAATCCTTCTTTTTCAGCATTTGTACTTTCACTCATTAATAGAGTAACTCCATCATATCCAATTCTTGCCATTTTTTGTATATCAGCCATTGGTCCAATTGGAGTTAAGTCAAATTTAAAGTCTCCTGTTTCCATAATAGTACCATTTGGTGTATGAATTACAAAAGCAAAACTATCAGGGATAGAGTGAGTTGTTGTTATAAATTCAACTTCTAAATCTTTAAATTTAAATTTACTTTTTTCATTAAATACTACAATATTGTCGTATCTAATATTTCTTTCTTCTAATTTTTTTCTAATTAAATTTGCTGCTTGATTTGGAGCATAAATAACAGGAATATTTACTGTTTGTAATAAGAAAGGAACACTACCTATATGGTCTTCATGACCGTGAGTAATGAATAAACCTTTTATCTTATCTTCATTTTCTTTTAAAAATGTGTAATCTGGTATAACATAATCAATACCTAGTAAATCAGATTCTGGAAATAAAACACCGCTATCAATAATAATTAATTCATTTCCATGCATTACACAATACATATTTTTTCCAACTTCTCCAAGTCCACCAAGCGCAAATACTTTTGTTGCAATTTTATTATTAAATTTCATATTTTCTCCTTTCTTTTAAGTAATTGCGGGTTAACACAAGAATTATACTATTTTTTTTCTTTAATTGCAACATTTCGTAAGAAAATATAAATATATGATAAATATTATATATATAATAATATCTATAATTTACTCTGAAATTTGACAAAAAAAAGAACTTGTGTTAATATAGAGCACGTTTTCAAAAAGAGGGGGATTTTATATGAACTTAAAAGAAAAAATGATAGTAAGAAAATTGATGAAAGTGAATAAATTAACAACAGCTTTCCAATTACATAATGGAACTCTTTATTCTTCATCAAGTAAAGAAGAAATAGTATTACCTGAAAAATATAATTTTATTAATGATAGTTTATATTATGGTGATAAGAAAGTATGTGAATTTAAACATAAACCTGATTTAAATAGTGATAGTTTTGAAATTCCAGATTCAATTATAAAAAATGAAAAAGAAACTAAAGAAGAGACTAAAGAGGAATCTAAAGAAACAGCTTCTAAAGAAGAATCTAAAGAAGAAAAAGAATCTAAAGAAACAGCTTCTAAAGAAGAATCTAAAGAAGAAAAAGAATCTGAAGAAGATGATGAATTTGAAGAAGATGATGAAATAGATTTTACTAGTATTAAAAGATTATTCTTTCCAGTAAGAAGATTCTTTGGAAAAATTAAAAATATTTTTGCTAAAAAAGATGAAAATATCGAATTACCTGAAAATATAAAAAAACAAGAAACTAAAGAAGAAGAAAAAGATAAAAAAGATTCTAAGAAAGAAGAAGCAAAAACTAAAGAAAAAAGTAAAGAAACAAAAAATGCTTCAAATACTAAAGAAGAAAAAGAAGAAGCAAAAGCTACTAAAGAAGAACCTAAAAAAGAAGAACCAAAGAATGAAGCTTCTAAGAAAGAAGAAACAAAAACTACTAAAGAAGAACCTAAAAAAGATGAATCAAAAGCTACTAAGGAAGAACCAAAGAATGAAGCTTCTAAGAAAAATTATTCTGTAAATGATATTAAAAATACAATTGAATCTTATGATAAAAAAGCAAAGCATTTTAAAGAAATAGAAGAAAAAATAGCTTATTATGAAGAATTCTTAAATACTCATGATTTATCACATGCTGATGATCAAGGTATGAAACAAAGAATGGAAGAAAAGTTAAATAACTTAAGAAATGAATATTCTACTTTAAAATCATATAATGATTCTCATAAGAATGAAATTGTAGATGAAAAAATGGCATTCTATACAAGAAGTGCTATGGGAATAGATAAAAATATTGATAAATTAGAAAAAGAAAGACAATATAGAATTCTTAAAGCACAATTAGAAGGTAAAACTATAGTGAACTTAGGATTAGCAGAAGAAAGAAAGATAGATGCTAAAAAAGCAGAATTATTAAGATTAAAAGAAGAATGCTTAAGAAGAAAAGCAGAAGAAAATAAATACTATGAAGAAATGGCAGCTAGAATGACTAGTGCTTTAAAAAGATAAAAAGTGATTTATATCACTTTTTTCTTTACATTTAAAATGTATAATTAATTAATATTACTTTTCAAAATTAATTTTATAACATATAATTAGAATGAAAATAATAAGAGGGAGAGATTTAAAAATGGCAGAAACAAAGAAAAAAACAACAACTAAGACTACTAAAACAACTAAACCTGCTGCTAAAAAAGCTGTAACTAAAACAACTACTAAAAAAGCACCTGCTAAAAAAACTACAACTGCTAAAAAAACAGTTGCAAAAAAAGCACCTGCTAAAAAAGTAACAAAAGAAGAAGTTAAAAACGTTAAAGAAGAAACAGTAAGATTAACTAATGAAGCTAAGTTTAGTGTTTGGGTTGATGTATTAATTTTAATATTCATTGTTTTAATGTTCGCAGTAATATTATACGGATATATTATTGCTAAATAAGAGAGTAATTCTCTTTTTTTTTGTTTAATAATAATGTATAATACTTATTAGGTGATAGATATGGGATTATTTAGTAAAATAAAAGAAAAACTAAATAACAAAACAGTTTTTGAAAATAAGAAACAAGAAGAAAAGTTTTCTAAAGGATTAGAAAAAACAAGAAAAGAATTTTCAGATAAATTAAATAATTTGAATAAAAAATATAAAAAAGTAAATAGTGAATATTTTGAAGAATTAGAGGAAATGCTTATTATGGCAGATATAGGTGTTAATACTGTTATTAATTTTATGGATAGATTAGTAGATAGAGCTAGAAAAGAAAAGATAGAAGATCCTGAATTATTAAAAGAACTTATTGTTGATGAGTTATTCATTATTTATGTAAATGATGAAATTTTAGTTAATAAAATTAATTATAGTAATAATGGACCAACAGTATTATTATTTGTAGGAGTAAATGGAGTAGGAAAGACTACTACAATTGCTAAAATTGCAAAAAGAGAAAAAGATGCTGGTAAAAAAGTTTTACTAGTTGCAGGTGATACTTTTAGAGCGGGCGCAATAGAACAATTAAGAGAATGGGGAGATAGACTAAATATAGATGTTATATATGGAAATGAAGGAATGGATCCATCTTCAATTGTTTATAAGGGCGTTGAAAAAGCAAAAAATGAAAACTATGATATTGTTTTAATTGATACAGCAGGTAGATTACAAAACAAAGTTAATCTTATGAAAGAACTTGAAAAAATAAATAAAGTAATTGGTAATTTTATAGAAGATGCACCACATGAAACATTACTTGTTTTAGATGCATCAACTGGTCAAAATGGTGTATCGCAAGCTAAGTCATTTAAAGAAATTACTAATATTACAGGAATAGTATTAACTAAATTAGATGGAACTGCTAAAGGTGGAATAGTTCTTGCTATTAAAGAAGAAGTAAATATTCCTGTTAAATATATAGGACTTGGAGAAAAAGCAGAAGACTTAGAAGTATTTGATATAGAAAAATATATATATGGTTTATTTAAGGAAATGATGTAATATGGAAAAACAAGATTTATTAATTATATTATTTGATTATTATGAAGAATTATTAACAGATTCTCAAAAGAAGTATTTTATAGATTATTATTTTAATGATCTTTCACTTGCGGAAATATCATTAAATGAAGGTGTTAGTAGAAATGCTGTTTCAAAAGATTTAAAATTAACAAAAGAAAAATTGTTTAGTTATGAAGAAAAGTTAAAATTATATGATAAAGATAAAAAAATAAGAAATGTAATAAAGAAACTTGATGATAGTAAAGTAAAAGAAGAATTAGAAAAAATATTAGATGAATAGGTGATAATATGTTTGAAGAATTAGGAGATAGATTAGATAAAGCAATAGGAAAAATAAAAGGTTATGGATCTATTACTGAAGATAATATATCTGATGTTTTAAGAGAAGTTAGATTAGCGCTTTTAGAGGCAGATGTTAACTATAAAGTAGTTAAAGAATTTACTAATAGTGTTAAAGAAAAAGCATTAGGTGAAGAAGTAAAAAAGAGTTTAAGACCTGATGAAGTATTTTTAAAGATATTAAAAGATGAATTATTAGCGTTACTTGGAGAAGATAAAGTAGAAATTGAATTAAAGAAGAATCCTAATTTATTAATGCTTGTAGGTTTACAAGGTTCAGGTAAAACTACTACTATTGGTAAACTTGCTAATTATTTAAGAAAAAAACATGGTAAAAAACCATTATTAGTTGCGTGTGATATATATAGACCTGCAGCTATTGAACAATTAAAAACAATTGGAAAGAGTCTTAATATTCCAGTATTTGAAGAAGGCAAAAAAGATCCAGTTACAATAGTAAAAGATGCATTAGAATATGCAAAAGAAAATAATAATGATTATATATTAGTAGATACTGCAGGACGTCTTCAAATAGATGAAGCATTAATGGATGAATTAATTAATATTAATAATGAAGTTAAAATGGATGAAATACTATTAGTTTTAGATAGTATGATAGGACAAGATGCTATTAATGTAATAACTGGTTTTAATGAAAAATTACCTTTAACTGGAGTTATTTTAACTAAATTAGATGGAGATACTAGAGGTGGTGTTGCTATCTCTGCTAGATACTTAACTAATGTTCCAATTAAATTTATCGGTGTATCTGAAAAGCTAGATGGCATTGAAGAATTTGATCCAAATAGAATGGTAAGTAGAATTCTTGGTATGGGAGATATGATGGGCTTAATAGAAAAAGCTGAGAGTATCATGAATGAAGAAGATGCGGAAGAATCATATAAGAAAATGAAAAAAGGTAAATTTGATTTAGAAGATTTCTTAAAACAATTTAAAACAGTTAAGAAACTAGGCTCACTTGAAAGTATTATTAAAATGATACCAGGTGCTAAGAAAATGGGCTTAACAAATATTCAAATAGATCCAAAAGAAGTAGCAAGAATAGAAGCAATTGTTCTTTCTATGACTTTAGAAGAAAGAAGAAATCCAGATATTATAAAAGCATCTAGAAAAGAAAGAATTGCAAAAGGATCTGGAACTACTGTTCAACAGGTTAATAAATTATTAACTCAATTTGAACAAAGTAAAAAAATGATGAAAATGATGAGTAATGGTAATTTTAAAATGCCTTTTTAATAAAATATAATAAATGTCTATTAAGTAGACATTTTTTTGTTATAATATCTAGAAATTGGAGTGATATAAGTGAAAACAAATAAATACTTAACAGAGTATTATAAAGATAAAGATAAAATTATAGTATCTAATTCAAATATGAATAAAATTGAAATTTTAAAAACTAAAGAAAATGAATTGGATTTATTAGAAAAAATGAAAAAAGATTATATAAATGTTTTTTCTAATAAGCCTTTTTCTTCTTGTAAAAAAAATAAATTTATTCGTGGAATCTATTCACTACTTTTTTCTATGCCTATTTTTGCAAGTAGCTATCTTTTAATTAAAAATGGTATTAATCCTTTTGCTACTTTTGATTCTCCATCAAATATATATTGGATTTCTTCTTCTATGTTTTTATTTAATACTATTAAGTATTATAAAATAAAAGCATTAGTTAATGTTAAAGAAAAATATAGATTATTTTTTGATAATGAAAAAGAAATAAATACGATGATAAGGAAGCATTCTTCAGTAATAAATAATCTTAGTAATGAAACAAAAAAAGAAATTTCTGAGAATATTTTTAATTATATGGAGTATCCAATAAATGTTAATACTTTAAGATTGATTAAATTAAAAGAATTAAAAAAAGTATTAAATGAAATTAAAAATTATCAAGACTCAATACAAAATAATGATTTTGATACATTAAAAAAAGAAACAAAATCTAAGAAATATACATATAAAAATAGTAATAGTTAATTATACTAAACAAAATAATGCATTTCTCATATCTTATACTAGATAGGAGGATTATTTTATGTTTGGTAATAATTGTTTTAAAAAAAATTGTTGTCCAGTAATTAGTACTGATTGCTGTCCAACAGATCCAGTATATGAAACTCCAATTGAAAATTGTGTTCAAAAAGACTATATTCATGAGGTAGTACATATTATTCCAATTCATACTAATGTAGTTAATAATCATATATATAAGCATACATATATGCCTGAATATACTTGTTCAGAAGAAAGTATAACTACTAATATAAATGATGGCTGTTCTGGGTTTAATAATTTTATGAATAATTAATTAAAAGAAACTATTTGTTAGTTTCTTTTTTTTGTGATATAATTCATTTATAAATAGGAGATGTTGGTATGGGAGATTGGAGTCAATTTTTTGAAAAACCAGAGATAGATTTTTCTAAAGTATCTAAAGAAGAACTACAAGATAGATTTTATGGT
>JAFOMI010000057.1 GCA_017418945.1 Bacilli bacterium | reverse complement strand
TTCTGCAACTACTTCTATATTAATTTCATTTAAACCAACTTTTAATTCTTTAGTTCCAGTTCCATTAACAGTAGCTTTATCATGAGCTTTAGTAGCACTTATATTAACTGATGAAATATCATTATCAACAGTTGCATTATATGTTGTAATAGATGCATTAAATGCTGGATTTAAAGTAACATTACTAATTGTTAAACTATTTAAATTATTGTTATTTGATTTAGTTGGAATTGCTGAACCAATACCCATATCAGTATAAACTGGTATCTTAAATGTATAAGAATTATTTAATAAATTTGATCTAAAGTATGAACCATATGAACTATAACTTTCTTTATATGGTGCTTGTATATTAGCCATATATTGATGCCAATATCTATTTCCACCTGCTGTATTAAACTTTTGATAATAAAGTGTATCTTGTCCGTTTGATATATATCCATCAGATATTTCAGATGCACCACCATTAATTGCTGCATATGGATTATTCCATCCTCTTAATTTAGCATAACTAAGTGCATTAGATACTATTTCTTCAACAGTACTTCCTGATGCATTAAAATTAAAATAATTATGATATGTTTGACCATCTCCATCATCCATATCTGTAGTAGCAGAACCATTAGTTCCTTGTTCTTGTAAAACTCTTGCAGCTAAATGAACTGGATTAACATTATTATTTCTACCAGCTTCCATAAATGCTCTTGCATAAGTATAAGTTTCACCATTATAAATAAATGAACCTGCCATAAATGAACCATCAAGCATTGCTTGAACATCAGCTTCACTTACTAAATCAGTATAAGATAATTGTTCAAACATAAATATACTGTTATCATCTAAGAAATTTCTAGGATCTAAATAGTATTTTAAAGTTTCTTTGTTTGGTGCATACCAATTAGGTTCAAACTGAATGTAATCTCCATTATATGCTCCTGGATCTGTTGATAATTGATCTTTATTTGTTGTACTAATTAAGTTCTTATAAATAGGATTATATTCTCCTTCAACAGCTTCATCTAAAGTTACACCAGTATTTGATAACTCAAAATTCCATTTTGGATGAATCGCATGAAGTTTAGTTAAACTCTCAACATAACTTTCTGGAAATCCTTTAAATCTTAAATTATTCGCAAAATTTTGATCTAAAGTAACAGTTTGTTTATTTCCTAAGTATTCAGTTAAAACATAACCTGTATATGTAAATCCATAATAATTAAATTTAATTTGTGACCAAGCACCAGATTGACCTATTACTTCAACAGCTCTTGGTCTATAAAGCCAAATAGTTCCACCTTCATCGTGAACTATTCTACTGCAATCAGTACTAGGACAACTTCTAACAGATAAATCTGTCGCATCAATATAAGCATAAGTATATGAAGTGGCCATTGCTTTTACACTATAAGGTATAAATGGTAAAATGCTTGATAACATAATTATTAAACTTAATAAAATATTATTAAACTTTTTCATATCTAGCCACCTCCTATTTAATATATAAATTATATCACAAAATCTATCATTTTTGGCAAAATCATGACTAACTTTTTATAATATTTGTAAATCTATGTAAAAAAAAGAAGATTATTAATCTTCTCTTTTAAATGTAAATCCAATAAATAATGGAATTAATAAAAACATAGGATATAAATATCTAAATTCAGAATAAACTGGCGATAATAACATTGTTAACCATAATATTATAGAAGGAATATAAATAGATATATTACGTTTATTCTTTTTATTATAAATATATAATATAAACATAATTGTAGAATAGAAACCTATACTAAATAATAATGTTAAAATTGAATTATTTTTTATATTTTCAGATAAACATAAAATTACTGGCAATAATAAACCAAATGATAAAATATTTTTCTTATTATTTAGATTCCATAATACTATTATCATCATAATTGTTAATACTAATACTATAGACATATATAACATGAAATTACTGATTTTTTCACTATGAATTACTCCATTTAAATCTGTTTTTTGAATAAATATTGGAGAATAATAAGTATTCATATAATAATATCCATAATTATTAGAAATAAATGATTCCATATATTCTTTATTATGAGTAAAGAATAATTTCATATTTAATAGCGCATAACTGGCAAAATGATTTTTAACATATTTTTGATTCATTTCATTTTTTGTATTATCCGCAATTATTGGTATATACACTTCACCCACTTTATTTGTATAAAACTTTTCTATTTCCTTCTTTTCATCTTTAGTAATATTATTATTTTTATATATTCTCGCAATCGCTTGAGATGGCATAGATAATGCTTCCTTTATTTCAACACCTTTTATATAAAAAATATTAAATATTATTGTTTTAGAAAGAAAGAATAATAAAATAATACTTAAAAACAAAGGAAATATTCTTTTAATAGTCTTTCTGTATCTAATGAATAAAACTACAAAAGTTATAAATACAACATATAAACCATTATTTCTTAAATACATAACTAATAATGAAATAATTATAAAAATAATTATATTTTTCTTATTCATAAAGTAATCATTATCTTTTGTTAAATTATTAATTATAATAGAAAAAATAACAAATGATAATGAAAAGAATATGTCTTTCCATAAACAAATACTATAAATAACATTTATTGGATGTAACATAAAGAATAATAACGATAGAATTCTTATTACCATAGAAACCTTATGTTTAGCCATAAATTTTAATACATAAGAAAATACAAATGGCATAAGTGATATTTGAAATAACATATATAAAAATACACCTAAATTAACAGAATTAAATAAATTACCTATCTTATAAAATATCATTAAAACTTCTGTATGTAATATAGAATGATTATTCATAAGTGGAAGAATACCTTGTACTTGACTTAGTTCATTAAATGAATCAAAAGTTAATATTCCAGGATAAAACTTTAATAAGAATAATAAATAAATTACAAAAATTAATATAAAATTAACTATAAATGAGAATCTTGATTCAGTAAATATTTCTTTATTACCAATGTATATTTTTCTATCATTATTATCTTTTTTTATATCTATAAAATAAAATAATGAATTAATGCCATAATAGAAAATTATAAAATAACTAATTACATTTACTAATAAATATCTATTAATAATATCTATTGTATAAGTCTTTTCAATACTATCACAAATCACATAAATTATTGTAAATATTATTGAAACTATAATACTTAATTTCTTATATTTTTTATTAAACTTTTTATCTAAATTACTTAATAAATAATAAGAAGAAATAAGTATAATTAACGATAATAATGGTTCAATACTAAATTTAATAAAGAAGAAAAAAGATAATATTAAAGACATTATTAATGTTATTATTTTTTTGTTCATTTAAAACACCTCTTATAAAATATTCTATAATATTTATTTATATATTTCAATTAAACAAAAAGAAAAAAGAGAGTTTTCTCTCTTTTTAGTCTTCTGGTTCATCTGTATTTGGTGTTGTTGTTGTATCATCAGAATCTGTTGATGTATTATCATCTGTATTTGGTGTTGTTGATTCTTCTTTTTTAACACAATTATCTGCGTCACCCTCATAGCCATCCCATGTAGGACATAAACATTGACTTTCATCTTCTGAAGGTTCAAGTGGTGCTTCACATTCTAATTTTTCCTTTTTAACACATTTACCAGAGCTATTCTCTTCATAACCTGATTTACAAACACAAATAGTATTATCTGCAGATGGTTCACTATTTGGTTTAGAACTACAATCTTTTTTAGTTTCAGTTGGAGTTTCTTCTGCTGTAAATCTTGGATAACTCTTTACTCCACCCCATAGATCTTCACCAAT
>JAFOMI010000056.1 GCA_017418945.1 Bacilli bacterium | reverse complement strand
TTTACTATTTTAACTTTATCTTCTAAAGTCCATTTTTTATGTTTACCCATGAAAAAACACCTCCAAAGTTCTTTCTAAATATATTTTAACATATTTCTATGTTCTTTTTATTTAGTGTGAACTTTAAAGGTATTATAATCTCACTACTCTTTTTTTATGCAAATAAGTAATCCATTTCTTCCTGATAATTCTTTATCTTTTCTATAAGAATGTAATATATCACTATTACATTTAGTACATAAATTACTATAGCTAATATTTTCTTTCTTAATACCTAATTCTTTTAAATACTCTATATTTAAGCCCAATGTATCAATATAATATTTACCATTATCATTGCCTTTTTTAATAAAACTGTTTATATCTAAATCATTAAATTCTTCTATAAACATTTCTCTTACATCTTCTGATACTTCAAAACAGCATTTATGAATACAAGGAGAAAAATATACTTTTATATCTTTAGGATTAGAATTATAATTATCTATCATAATATTTATTGCATTTTTTATTATTCTATTCAAAGTTCCTTTCCAACCAGAATGTATATTTCCAATTACTTTATTCTTTTTATCAAATAATAGTATTCCTTGACAATCCGCAACTACTGTTAAAAGATATATACCCTTTAAATTAGTTATTAAACCATCTACATTTTCATGAAAATCATTTATATTATCTTCTGTTATTATTTTAACATTAATAGAATGTGTTTGTTTTCCTTTAACAAATCTATATTCTTTTGATAATTCTATTAAATCTTTTTCATCACTTAAATCTACAGGTTTATGTATAAATTTACAATCTAATAATTCATCAAATTCTATATTCATATTTTACCTTTCATATTTATTCTTAAAATAATTAATTAATGGTGTTACATTCATTTCTTTTTTACAAACTCTTTTACAAGTTTCAAATATATTATATGCATTCGCATATTTATGAATATTTAAATTCAAATAAGTTGTAATATCTTTTATTTTACCTTTCTTTAATATCTCATCAACATTACCTAAATCTTCATTTATTTTATCTAGTAACATTCCATCAAATATTGATCCTAATAAATATGATGGAAAATATCCAAATGAAGCATCTGACCAATGCATATCTTGAAGAATTCCTACTCTATCTTCTATAACATCTAATCCTAAATATTCTTTATATTTGTTATTCCATATTTCATCTAATTTATCTAAATCAATATTTCCATTAAAAATTTCTCTTTCCATTTCATATCTAATTATTATATGAAGACAATATGTTAATTCATCTGCTTCTGTTCTAATAAAAGATGCTTTAGCATTATTAAAATATTTAATAAATTCTTCTATTGGTAAATTAATGTTTGCCATTTTTTTAAATTTATCATATATAGGAATCCAAAAATTAATATTTCTACCTAAAATATTTTCATAAAATCTAGATTGACTTTCATGAAGTGCGATTAAATCTACATCTACTCTATTTAATTCATCAAATTCTTTTTCTGAATATAATTCAAATATTCCATGACCACCTTCATGAATAATTGTAGACGATAAATCAAATAAGTTATTTGTCCTACTAAACGCAATTCTAACATCATTTTTAGACACTTTAGTAGTGTAACCATGTGGATATATACCCAGTGCACCTTTCTTAGTATCAAACCCTATATAATCAAGTAAAAAGTTAGATATTTCATATAGTTTTGAATCACTTAAAGAAATATTTTTATTTTCTAAATTATTATCTTTCAAATTTCTTACTATTGGTATTATTTCTTTTTTTAATTCCATAAATAAAGGATCTATATCTTTTTGCTTTACTCCTCTTTCATAATCATTTAACATATCATCATATAAATTATTACTATTAGGATAAATATATTTATATAATTCTTTAGTCATATTTATATTCTTAATTAAATATGGTTTAAATATTTTATAATCATTTTCTTTCTTTGCTTTAGCCCATGCTTTTTTAGAGATATTTTTTTGAATACAATAATCATTATAAAAATCTTTAGGTATTCTTTTTTCTTTTTCATAATCATCTTTTAAAGATAAATAATATATTTTTTTATACTCTGCTAATTCATTAAAATCTTTACTAGAAATAAATTCATCTAATAAAGTAATATATTCATTTGATGTACTCATTTCAAATATTTCTGTTTCAAGTTTTGACGCAACTTCTATATTATAAGATGAATAATCATCATCTATTACTGTATCTATTTCCCATAATAAAGTATATAAAATCATTTTCTTATCATTTATATCATTTAAATAATTAATAAATTTATTCATATTATCACCTAGTAAAAATATATCATAATTAATGATTTATAACAACAAAAAAACTTAATATAAACTAAGTTTTATTTAAGATGTTTCTTCAAGCAATTATTAACTTACCAAACTATATTCATTTCCATATAGCTAATGGTTTCTCTTTTTCTAATTTCTTTAACTTTTCCATTTTTAATCATGACTTCAGCAGGTCTTGGCCTTCCTGTGTAATTTGAAGACATTGAATAACCATATGCGCCAGCATTATGAACAATTATTTTATCACCAATTTCAGGTTTTTGAATTAATCTATTTTTAGCGATAAGATCACCACTTTCACAAACATTCCCACAAATATTTGCTACAATTTTTTTAGAATTTCTATCGTTTAATAAACTGATTTCATGATAAGAATCATACATAGAAGGTCTTACTAATACATTCATTCCTATATCTGTACCAATCCAATATATTCCATTTTCATGTTTAATTGCAGTAACTGTGCCAACCAAGTAACCAGATTCACACGGAATAAATCTACCTGGTTCAAATTTAAATTCTTTAACTGTTTTATATCGCTTGCAAAAATCTTTAAGAATCATTTTAATTTCGACTGCTACTTTTGACAAATCTAATTTTTCTTCTTCACTTTTATATGGAACACCAAATCCTCCACCTAAATCAATAATCTCAATATTTTTGAAATATTTTTTTATAATATTTAATCCTGATTGTACACCAGCAATATAATCTGATATTTTATTATTTAAAAACAGGCTTCCTAAGTGCTGATGAACACCAATAATATTTAAATTATATTTTTTAGTTACTTCAAACAATTTTGATAAATTATTTTCACTTATTCCAAATTTTGTTTTACTACCTGATGTAATTACTTTTTCATTATGTCCAATACCAATTACACCAGGATTAATTCTAACCATTATGTTTGTATTTGGAAACAGTTTTCCCCAAGTTTCAACTTGTGATATAGAGTCTAAGCATATTAATAATTTTTTGTCATGAACAATTCGCATTTCTTCTTCATCAATATTATTACAAACATATAGTATTTCTTCTTTATTGAAGTTACATTTTTCATTAATTGATAATTCTAAAGGAGACATGCAATCAACATATAATCCACTATCTTTTACAACTTTTAAAATTTCTGGATTGCTATTAGCCTTAGTTGAATAATGAATATTTATTTTAATGCCGTCTAAATCTTTTTCTAGTTGATTTTTAAATTTTGCCATGTCCTGACATCTTTCTTTTAAAATTTCATAGTCATAAACGTACAATGGACTTCCATATTTTTTTAATAAACTTTCATTTTCTAAAATTTGTTTTATATTATCTTTCATAACACACTCCCTTTTTATCTATTCATCTATATTTATAATTCAAATTCTTTAATGCAATCATCATCAGTAATGTAGAAATTCATATAATCAATTTTAGAGTCATTATCTTGAAAATGCCACCATTCACTATCTAATGGAGCAAAATTATTTTTCTTCATTACATTGGCAAGAATATTTGCATTTTCATTATTATAATCTGTAACTGAATAAATACTTAAATCGTGCATTCTTGTTTGCATTTCTAATTCTTTATTGGTTTTTAAATCCACTAAAGTCATATCTAAAGCAATTCCATAGTTATGAGTAGACGTTTTAGCCGCAAGAAAATCAGTTTCATCATACTTGTGATTATTTATTTTACCATTAAGAAAATCATAGTATTCATCAGTATATTTTAAAAGATTTTTATACAAAAACTTTGTTATAGCATATGGTCTATAAGCATCATATATTTTAATTGTTAAACCTTGTTTTAAAAAATCTTCTTCAGCTTTAAAAAGTTTTATTGCTGTATTTAACATTAGTGGAATGAATGGTTTTCCATTTAAATTTATATTAGGATATAGTTTTTTACCAGTTATTTGTGGTATTAAATTACCATGAATATGATAAATAGCTTTATCTGCATTAACAATAGAATATATGACCTCTTTTTGCATAATCTCATATAAATTAACAATAATATATTTTTTATCTAATTTTATTAATCGATTATCACATAGTTTAACAATATAAAAGTTCTTAGAAAACTCTTCTACTATTTCGCCTAGAGTATATTTTTTTATTATAAAAGTTTCATTGCTATCATATAATTCACATTTTACATCAGTAACAACTAAAATTTTAGTTCCAATAACATTTGGCATTAGTAAGCATCCCTTTCAATAAAACAAACTATTTTATTTTTTTATAACTTAGTTTTTGATTATCAAAATTATTTCTTATATTTTTTATAAATGATCTTATATCATCATCAAATTCTTCAGTCTCAAATCTTCTATCAATCTCTGCAGCAATCTCTTTAGTATGAGCAGCTTTTTCCATTTCAAAAAAGTCTTTTTCTTCATCTGTAACAGTTTCATTACCATAACCATAAAAATAAGTTAATTTTTTATTTAGATAAGATAAATACTCTTTATAATTTGCTCTATCGATTCTCTTCATATAAGCTTTTCTTTCAATAGTTGCTCTTCTTTCTAAATCGATGTAGTCTTTAAATCCTAGAAAATTAGCTACGTTTTCAGATAAATAATTATCCTTATGAAGAGTTATAGAAAGATATAAAACATCACTATCATTATTTATAAAAAATTCTTCAACTGTTTTGTTTAAAGCTATAGCTGATAATATTTTAGCAGAACCATTTCTTCTTGCTTCTGGATCAGTAATATAAGTATCAACTTCAATAGTATTATATACACTAGCTCCAAAATAATCTTCTGGATTTTCCATTTTTTTATCATATACAGGTACACTAGATGCCTTAATAAAGCTATCATAAGCTTTTGCAGCTTCATTTTTTTCATCATAATTAGCAAAAGTACTATCTACAGTATAAAATTGTCTATAAAGTTCTGACATACCATATTTATTCATAAATTCTGCCATATATTTATTAATATCTCTTCTAAGTTGTGTTCTCTCATCAAAATGAGTTTCTGACGATTTTTCTCTATTTAAATCTTCCATAAATCTAGCATAATCTTCAGTATTATATATTCTTTTTATAGCATTTTTAAAAGCATATAATTTTGCTTGATATATGTTTTTGCACATATGCTTAAATTCTTCTTCATTTTTATATTCTTTTACTTTAATATACTGTAAAAAATCTTCTCCCATTGTAAAATATTTTGGTAAATCTGCATAGTCTCCTTGAATATGACTTCCAGCACCAACTAAGTAAGTTTGAGCTAAAACTCTATCATTATCATCAACCATAACATAAACATGGTGTCTTGGATCATAAGCATATTCTATAATATCTTCACCAGTTGTAAAAAATAAATCTCCAATTCCTTGTTCAACCATATTATTTTTTACTTTGTTTTCCAAATTTAACATTTGATTTTTATAATGTTCCCAATTATCTTTATTAACTTCTATAATATTCATATTATCACTCCTTCGGAAAATTATATCACTTATTATAATTATTTGCAAATTAAAAAACTTAGTATAAACTAAGTCTTATTTTAAATGGTGTTCACGGGCAGAATCGAACTGCCGACCTATCGCTTAGGAGGCGATTGCTCTATCCTACTGAGCTACGTAAACATAAAGATGAATAATCATCTTTATAATTATATCAATTAATTTTGTTTTTTCAAAGAAACAATAGATTTATTTTTAATATTAAATCTTTTAACAACTTCCTTAAATTCATCATAATTGATATTTAATTCATCTTTAATTATTTCTTCATCAATTCTTCCATAATTCTCATATTTTGATATTAAAAAGTATAATATTTTATTAAGATTATTAAAACTATAATTATAATAAGAAATATTATCTTTCTTATAAAGATTAAAATCATCTTCATTTACTATAATTTTATTAAATTCATCTTCTAATAACTTAATAAATAATTCTTCATCATTTGGCGAAGCATATATATGTATATGTAAAATAATATCATCAACTACTTTTTCTTTATCAAAATAAAAGTTTATATCTCCGTTAATAATACTCTTTTCTTTTAATTCTAAATTAAAATTTGATAAAGATCCTATTAAAGAATCAAGCATTATAGATAAATAATTAGATACTTTTTCTAAAGACATATTATAATCTTTCAAACTTTGTTTAAATGAATAACATACTCTATTAATTCTAGAATCTGCATCAATTACTTCATATTCTTTTCTTACACTTAAATCTTCATTATATATTTTCTTTTGTATTTTAAAATCTTTTTTATATTCTTTTTTAGATTGATTTTCTTTAACTACATTAAGTACTTCTAATTCATCTTTATTTGTAAATATAAATAGTGCCATATTAGATGGATGATAAAAAGTATTATAACATCTATATAGATCTTCTTTTGTAATACTTTTTATATCATCTATACTTCCTATTACTGTTTTATCATATCTTATATTATTAAATAAATTCTTATATATAGCTTGATTAAAAACTCTACCAATATCATCCAGGCACATATTAGCTTCTTCAATTATAATTCCTTTTTCTTTTAATACATTTTCATCTGTAAAATATGGAGAACCTACAAAATCTAATAAATAATTTAAATTATTATAAAAATTATTTACACCTACAAAGTAATATTTAGTTGTTTTATAATCAGTTGCAGCATTAACATAAGTACCTGTTTTATTATAAAAATCATGTACTGATTCACCATCTTCTTGTTCAAATAATTTATGTTCTAAAAAGTGCGCAATACCTGATGGCATAGTAACCATTTTATCTTCATTTATTGGAACAAATTCTAAATCTAACCCACCAAAATTTGTTACTAAAACTGCTTCCTCAGTATAGAATTTCTCTTTTTTAATAATATAAACATCTAAACCATTATCAAGTTTTTCATAAAATAATTTTTCATTAACTATATCTAAATTTATTATCTTCATTATTTTATACCTCCAAGTAAATAAGAAACATCTAAATATAATTTATCCACTATTTCTTTAACTTCTTCTTTTGTTACTTTTTTAGTGTTTTCTATTATTTCGTCTTGTGTTTTTTTATTAAATAATACTAATCTTATTAAATATGATGATATACCTCCAATTACATCTTTACTTGAATACATCCTTGAAATAATACTTTCTTTAGCTTTATCAAATTCTATATCTGTAATTTCTTTATTCTTAATATCATTTAATTCTTTAATCATCAAATCTTTACATTTAGAATAATTTTCTCTTGAAATACCCGCATACATATATAAAGAATTATATGTAGGTAAAAAATCTGATGTAGCATAATACGCAAGTGATTCTTTTTCTCTAACATTATTAAATAATCTATCACTTAATAAATTACTAAATATAGGTAAAACATATTCTCTTTCATAATCACTTAAATTATATGTTTTATATATTAAATATAAAATTGATTGTTTAAAACTAGTTTCATCTATTATTTCTTTTGGTTCATTTATTTTAGTTATTGGAAAATTATTAATTAACTCATATTCTTTTTTAAAATTAATATTTTTTTCTAATATTTCTTTTAAATCTAAAACTAATTTTTCATCATATTCTCCAACCACAAAAATAACGTATTTTCCAGTACTTAATCTATTTATATAATAATTATATAATTCTTTATTATTTATCTTTTCTAGGTCATTTAAATTACCTCTAACATCATTTTTAATTGGAGTATCTTCTGTAAAATTATTAAAAGAATTAAAAAATGCGATAGATTGAGAGTCTTCTTTTGCTCTTAAAAGTCTATTCTTTATTATATTCTTAGTTATATTAAAATAATTTTCACTAAACATATCATTATTAACATTTGGATTAAAAACAAAATCAAAGCAAAATTCTAAAGATTTTTTATTCATTCCTTTTTCTGTAAACTTTTCATTTAAAAAAGTAATATCAATACTTTTTAAATGATTATTTGAAAAAGTATCATGAATACCTATTGTTGGAGAATATAATTCAAGTATTTCTTTATTAAGAGATATTTCATTACTATACTTATTATTTGTTAATAATAAATATTCTGATAAGAATCTTTCTTTAGTTATATCTTCTTTCTTATAGTTATTTATAATAATAGTACTAATATTAATTGTTTTAAATTTATCTGTTTTTAATAAATATATATCATAATTTTTTTCATTAATAATTTCATAATTCATTTTATTACCACCTGGTCCCTAAAAAATATTATAACAAAAAAAATAAAGGTATACTATACCTTTATTCTGCTCTTGCCTTTATAACTATTCTTGATTGTCCACCATCTTCACATGTTATTAAAGTTACATTATAATCATCATATTTTCTAAATATAGAAGCATCACTTGGTGAATAATATCTAATTTTTTCATAAACTGTATATTCCATTTTTCTTCCAGATGTATCAGTAATATATATTTTATCACCTTCAACTAATCTATATATATTATACATAAATAAGCTTCTACCTCTAAAATTATGACCCGCAAGTACAAAACCACCTGGTTCATTTAATTCAACACCATAAGATTTTATAACTCCTACACTCATAGCACTATAGGTATACTCTTTTATAATTACAGAAGTAAAACCTATCTTTGGTATTTCTACTTTTCCTAAAATTGTATAATTTCTATAACTTAAATCCTCATCATATGTATTTGCTTGTTCTTCATTTTTTACTTCTTGTACTTTGACTTGTTTATCAAAAATATCAAGCGCACCTGTTTCTAAATTTTTTAATTTTCTTTCTCTAAAAGTATCATAGATAAATAGAAACGAAACAAAATATAACGAAAATATAAATAGAAATATAAGTATATTTATCGCCTTTTTTACCATATTGCAATCCTCTATTAATAACCAAGTTCTTTAAATACTTTTTTAATCTCTCTCTTATTCTTTTTATTAGGAGAATCACCAATAATAATAGTTTTATCTATTTGAATAGCATAAAAATACATTCCATCAGTGCATTTAACTTTTATATAATTATTTTTATTTTTAAAATGATATCTTTTTCTATTAGAATAATATTTAGTTATATATTCTTTAGCTTCATCTTCTGATTTAAATTCATAATATAAAAATTGTATATTATCTTTAGAAACTTCATAACATCTTTCAAATTGTTCTTCATATTTTAATGTTTGATTAGTAACTAAATAACCAGGTTTATCTTTAAAATTTTCTATAAATTTTGTATAAGTAATCGCATTAAAATTCTTTTTACAACCTGACATAAATACCATTACTAAAATCGCTAAAAACACCTTTAATATTCTTTTCATATTATTACCTACCTTATAGTAAAATATTAACACAATATAAATTTTTTTTCAATATAAAATACCAATTACTCATTTCTAAGATAATTGGTATTCTAATTTTAATTTATCCGCAAGTGTTACTATAAATTCACTATTTGTTGGCTTAGCTTTATCATAGTCTACACTATGTCCAAAAACTTCTTCCATTAAATCTATATTACCTCTATTCCAACTAACTTCTATCGCATGTCTAATTGCTCTTTCAACTCTTGAAACAGAAGTATTATATTTATCTGCAATTTCAGGATATAACTCTTTTGTAATTCCTCCAATTATACTTGGATCATTATAAAGCATTATTATTCCTTCTCTTATATATTCATATCCTTTTATATGAGATGGCATACCAAGTTCATGTAAAAGTTTAGTCAAACTCATTTTTAAATCTCTATTTTCTTTTTCTATACTACTTGGAAGTTCAGATAATCTTTTTACTCTAACTTCTAAATCCTTTAAATCAAATGGTTTTATCATAAAATAATCAACACCTAAAGATGATGTTTTTCTGATAATTGATTCTGAATTAAAAGATGTCATTACTATTATATCTTTTTTGATATTTAATCTTTGTAATTCTTCTAATAAGAATAAACCATCTTTATTTGGCATTATTAAATCTAATAAAACAATATCAATATCTTTATTATTGTTTATACATCTTAATGCCTCTTCTCCATCTTTCGCTTGATACTTTACTACTGCTACTTCATTATCTTGAAAATAATCCCTTATTGTATTTGAAAACTTCATATTATCTTCAACTACTAATAATGTTTTCTTACCCATTTTTATTCTCCTTTTCTCATGCGTACTATTCGATTATACTACATTTTTTTATGAAATTAACCAATTTTTTTTGACTTTTTTTGTCGAAAGAAAAAGAATGATTTATTATTTAATCATTCTTTGTTTTCTTATCACTAGTTTTAGTATTTTTTATTACTTCTTTAATATTATTTATTATTTTTTTATCATTATATTCCTTTATAGTATTAAGATAAACTTCATATACTCTCTTTCCAAATTCTTCCATAGAATGTTTTTTAGAAAGTTCCATAGAATTTTTGGATAATTCATTATATAAGTTTTTATCTTTATATATTTTATACAAATAATCTTGATATTCTATATCACTATTAAATAAGTATCCGTTCTTACCATTTATTACAGCATCAACAAAACTATCATCTTTAATAGCAAGTACTGGAAGAGATGATGCCATTGCTTCTATAACAGTAAGGCCTTGTGTTTCTGTGACTGAAAAAGTTGTAAAAACATCCATTAATTGATAATAAATTTGAATATCCTCAATTGGTACTTTTCCTGTAAAAATAACATTATTAGTTAAATCAAGTCTTTCAACTTGTTTCATAAGTTCTTCTTTATCAGGACCATCTCCTACAAGAAGTAATTTAGAATTTGGAATCTTTTCAATTATCTTTTTATAATTATCTATTATTCTATCTATACTCTTTTCTTTGGCAATTCTACTTACAGAACCGATTACAAATTCATCTTCTTTAATACCATATTTTTCTTTTAATTTTTTAATATCTTCAATATTAAAGTTATCTTTATTAAATCTACTTATATCCATACCTGTTCCTATTATATTGACAGGTTTATTAGCTTTATATTTATTCATAAATATATTATATATTTTTCTTGATGGCACAATTAACTCAGTTACTGTTTTATCACAATAAAATTTTGTTAAATACTCTACTAACTTTTTACTTGGTTTATCAAAATAACCTTTTGTTATATAGTAAATATAATCTTCATACATAGTATGATAAGTATGAACTAATGGAATATTTAATTGCTTAGATACGATTCTTGCGAATGTACCAACTCCAAATTCTGTTTGACTATGTATTACATCTAATTTCCATTTTCTAATAATATTAATAGCAGTTATAGAATAAATTCCAGTTAATCTTGCATCATATATACCTATTGGTAAACCTGGTATTTTAATAATTTTTTCTTCTTTATCATCTATAAATTTAAAATTTTCTAAGTTTGCAGTTACTATATATACCTCATGTCCCATTTTTTCTAATGCTTTTTTAAGCATTAATTCTGATGTCACTAAACCACTAACATAAGGTAAATAAGTGTCAGAAAAAATTCCGATTCTCACATTATTCCTTCTTTCTATACATAATAAGAGTTATTCCACCAACAATCATACCAAAATAATAAGTTATTAATCTCCATAATAACATTGAAGATGTTAATAAAGAACCCTTTACAAATATTCCAAAAAAATCCATAAAACCATATTCTAATCCTCCAGCAGCACCTGGAATAGGAACAAATGATCCTATTAAAAATGTATAACCAGATAATACTAAAGATTTAACTATATCTATACTCTCAAATTCTTTAAGAGAATAAAGCACAAATAATGGTACCATATATAAACAAAGTAAGCTACAAAAATTAAAGAAAAAACTTAATATTGTATTCTTTTTATTATTTTTCATGATAGCAGTACTATTATAAAAATCATCTAGTGTTTTTTCCGCTTTTAATCTCTTTACTTCCTTATTCTTTATAAATTTAAATGAGAATACAAAATTAAATATTTTAGAAAATATCTTAGTATTTAATTTCTTTGCTCTTGATATAAAAATTATAAGTGACATTACTAAAACATTTATTAGAAAACCTATTAATACCACATTTTTAAGTAGATTATCTCCAGGAAATATACCAATTGTTCTATTTAAAATAATCGCAACTGCTCCCATAGATATTAATGAAAACTGATATGTTATAAAGTTTTGTAATAAAGCATTTGCAGAATCACTAACTCTTATTCCTTCTTTATTTAATAAATACATTTCAAATGGTTGACCACCTGAAGAAAATGGAGTTATTGCATTAAAGAACATTGCAATTAACATAAGTCTTAAACAAGATAGAAAACTATAATCTTCTTTAACTTCTTTTAAAAATCTATATTGAGATAGACTTTGAAAAATAATATTCAAAGTCATAAATAACAACGCTACTAATAAAAAATCTATTCTAAGATTTGAAATAAGTTTAATTGATTCACTAAAATTATCTTTCATAGAAAAGAAAATAACTAAAAATGAAACAATAACTAAAATAATGATATTATATTTAAATTTCTTCATACTACTCCTCTACTATTCCTGGTAATTTCTTTCCTTCTAAATAAGTCAAAGATGCACCACCACCTGTTGAAATAACAAAATTATTTTTATCTAAATATTTATTTACTGCATTTATTGTATCTCCACCACCAATAACTATTAGTGAATCTAAAGTGTTTAAATACTTAATAATCTCTTTTGTACCATATTCATAATCATTTTCAAACATTCCAAGAGCTCCATTAAAAAATATAGTCTTTGCACATTTTAATTCATCTTCAAATATTTTAACTGTCTTATTACCAATATCATAACCTATATAATTATCTTTCATATCATTTATATCAACAAGTTTTTTATTATTATCAACTGAAACATAATTATCTTGAATTAATAAGATTTTATCTTCATATTTAGATAATAATTCTTTAGCATAATTAATATAATCATCTTCTACAAGTGATAAACCAACATTATATCCTTTTGCCTTTAAAAAAGTATAACTTAAAGCACCACCTATTAATAATTTATCTACTTTTGGTAATAAATTCTCAATTATTTTAATTTTATCAGAAACTTTAGCTCCACCCATAATAGTAACAAAAGGTCTACTTGGTGAATCAACTATTTTATTTAAATTATTAATTTCTTCTTCAATTAAAAATCCATTAGCTGAAGGTAAAAGCTTACTTATTCCAACATTAGATGCATTTTCTCTATGTGATACTCCAAAAGCATCATTTATAAATACATCTCCAAATGATGCAAAATATTTAGATAATTCTATATCACAAGAACTTTCTTTTTTATTATCTAAATCAAATATTCTAGTATTTTCCATCATAATAATTCTATTATTTTTAATTATTTCTTTCTCATTTTTATAATCACAAAAAGCAATATTTTCATTAATTAATTTACTTAAATAATCACATACTGGTTTTAATGTATTTTTAATTACATCTTCTTTTTCTTTTATTCTTCCTAAATGAGATAAAATAATAACTTTATTAGCTCTTTTAAGAACATAATTTAACGTTTTTAAACTTTTTACTATTCTAGTATCATCTAATATTTTTCCATCACTAATAGGTACATTATAATCAAATCTAATTATTACATTTTTATTGTCTATATTAATATCATGTATTGTTTTCATAATAACCTCACTATTTAAATTATAGCATAAAAAAAGAATGTTTAACATTCTTTTTATTCTACAATTATAATTACTCCTCTTGTTTTTCCATTAGAAGTAGTAATTGTAACTCTTGTTTCTCCAACTACTTTTCCTGTTACTATACCATTTGAATCAACAGAAGCAATATTAGAATTAATTACTTTATACTTTAATGTTTTATTTGTAGCATTACTTGGTAATACTGATGCATTAATTGGGCTTGTACTTCCAACTGATACATATAAAGTATCTGGTGCATTTACTCCAGTTGGATAAGTAGTAATATTAGTTTCTACTTCTATATCAGTACTTGTAGATACATTACTTGAACTTGTATTTGTACTAGTATTTTCATTATTTGAAGGAGCTACTGTTTGTGTATTTGTTCCTGTATTACTATTTGTGTTATTTGTATTATTATTTGATGTATTACATTTAATAACACTATATTTTCTTTTTGATGTAGTTTCATTTCCTGATTTATCAGAAACACTATAATTAATAGTATAATCTCCAACTGCATTCATAACACCAATTTGACCTGATACTTTAACTTTATCTGTTAAATCTCCATCAATATCATCTCTTGCAGTATATCCATAAACTCCATCTTTAGAAATATTTACTTTATCTCCAATACATATTTTTTGATATGCATTTTCATCTTTAAATGTTATTACTGGTACTACTTTATCTTTTTCATCTTTCTTAGTACTTGCATTCTTAGATACTATTACTGTTCTTTTTTTAGAAGAACTATTACCTGCTTTATCACTAACTTTATAAGTTAAAACATATGTTCCTTCTTTAGTTGTATCAACAGTACCAGTTACTTCAACTTTATCTGTTAAATCTCCATCAATCTTATCTGATGCACTTGCACCTGGATCTTTAAATTTATCATTTAAATTAACTGTCATAGTACTAGAACCTATTAAAGTAATATTTGGTTTTTCAGTATCTTTTTCTGTTTGTGTCTTTGTTGTATTCTTAGTCATTTTAGATTCAATACCATAACCATTTGTAGTATAAATATTCTTACATTTTAAATATGTTCTATAATTATAGTTGCCAGATATATTCTCTACTAATACATATCCATCGCAATCATCTGCTCTTTTACTAATTAATTTATCTGCCCTTATTTGTTTAATATCAATTTTTCTATATTGATTATTTTTTAATTTAATTTGTTCATAAGTCATATAATTTGGTGCAGCATCATTAGTTATTCTATTTTCTAACTTAATATATTCCTTTTTTAATCTAATTCTATTAAATACAATAATTCCTGATACTATTAAAATTATAGATAAGATAATTAATAAAATAATTATTTTTGTCTTTGTCCAAAATTTAGAAACTTCCATATTGTACCTCCCTACTATTTTTCATTTAACTCTATTAATACTATTTCTTGATAATTTACAGTTGTATATTTATTACCACAGCTAATATATGGTCTATAATATATTCTATATTTATCTTTTTCATAATCATATTCATTAGATATCATTAAATATCCCTTACATTTTTTTATTAATGAATTATCACTTAATAATCCTTCTTTATCTAATGTATTTATATCAACTGCTTCTTCTTCATCTTCCTTAACTTTTAAATTATTTATTTTATAATATATTTTACCAGAATCTTTTATAACTTGTTCAAATTCTAAATATTTTTTATTACTTGTTAATATATTTTTTGTAATTAAGAATAATGATACTCCTACTATAATAACTAAGAAAAATAATATTATATGAAGTCTAGTTATATGCTTTTCTCTTTCTCTTCTCATAAGTTTTCTCCTAAGAATTTACAAACTCTAATCATTTGAGAAGTATAACTCATTTCATTATCATACCACATTGAAACTTTTACAAGTTTTTGATCTTCATTTTTAATAATCTTTGTTAAAGTTGCATCAAATAATGAACCATAACTAATACCAATAACATCAGAAGAAACTATTTCATCTTCAGTATATCCTAATGTTTCATTTTGACTTTTCTTAAATAATTCATTTATTTCTTCTACTGTAGCATCTTTTTCAAGAACACAAGTAAGTTCTACTAACGAGCCTGTTATAACAGGAACTCTTGTTGATACTCCATCTAATTTACCATCTAAATCTTTAATAACAAGTCCTATTGCTTTTGCTGCACCTGTTTCTGATGGTACTATATTAGATGCTGCTGCTCTTGCTCTTCTTAAATCACCTTTTTTATGAGGTAAATCTAATAAATTTTGATCATTAGTATAAGCATGTATAGTATTCATATAACCTATTTTAATTTTATAATTATCATTTAATATTTTTGCCACTGGAGCAAGTGCATTTGTTGTACAACTTGCTGATGAATAAATCTCTTCATTTAAATCTACATCTTTATGATTAACATTATATACTATTGTAGTTACATCTTTATCTGAAGGTGCTGATATTAATACTTTCTTAGCGCCTGCTTCAATATGTTTATGTGCTTTTTCTTTTGTTCTAAAAATACCAGTACATTCTAAAACTATATCTACATCTAATTCACCCCAAGGTAATTTAGAAGGATCCATTTCTTTATATATTTTTATTTTTTCATCATCTACAATAATATTTTCTTCATCATAAGAAATATTTTTATTAAATACTCCTTGTGCTGAATCATATTTTAATAAATGAGAAAGTGTTTTAGAATCTGTTAAATCATTTATCGCAACTACTTTCATATTTTCTTCGTTAAATATTTTTCTAAATGCTAATCTACCGATTCTTCCAAATCCATTAATTGCAACCTTAATCATATTTCCTCCTTATATAAAATACCCATCACCAATAAATTCTCTAATTATAGAATCTTTTGGTATACAATCACTAGGTATTGGTAATACTATTTTAAGTAAATTTAATAATCTAACTGCATCTTTATAACAGTCATCTTTTTCATCAACTAAATATAGTAGAGGTTCAGCATATATTTTTAAAATACCTATTTCATATAATAATGATGTATTAAATATTACATCAGCTTCATCTTGATATGGGAAAACATTTTTTTCTTCTCCTTCTCTAACTGATGCCCATGCTTTTAACACACTTGATGCATTATATCCTCTAGTTCTATTATCTCTAACTATTCTTCTTAATAATCTTACATCAGAAGTTTTAATTCTATTATGATTATCTAGATTTAAAACTGTTAATGGTGATAAATATATTTTATATTTATATTTCTTTTCAATTGAAGAAGTTAATTCATTATTTAATGCATGTAATCCTTCAATTATTAATATTTCATTTTCTTCTAAGCAAGTTGCTTCATTAATATATTCACCCTTACCTAAAACAAAATTATATGTAGGTATTCTAACTTTTTCTCCATTTAATAGTTTTGTTAAATCTCTATTAAATAAATCTAAGTTAATCGCATCTAATGATTCAAAATCTAATGAACCATCCTTTTTCTTTGGAGTATTTTCTCTATCAACAAAATAATCATCAATTGATAATGTTTTTGGATTAATACCAAATCCTTTTAAGAATAATTGTAATTTTTTTGAAGTAGTTGTTTTACCACTAGATGATGGACCTGAAATTAAAACTATTTTAATATTTTTATTATTACTTATCTCTTTTGCTATTTTAAGTAAGTTATTATTTTGGTAAGTTTCTGCTAAAAATACATAATCATTTATAATTCCATTAGTTACTTTTTCATTTAAATCACAAATTGAATTAATACCTATTTTCTTTAACCATGATGTATAATCATTAAATTCATTAAATAATTTTTCATGATGTTTATAATTTAATTTGCTTGTATAAATACTTGGATATGTAATAACAAAACTATTTTCATTTATTAGTGTTAATTTAAATTCTTTAATATATCCTGTTGATACTGGTAAATTATTAAAGAAATAATCATAATCATTTTCTAACTTATATAGATTAATATTTGTATTAGTATTATATTTAAGCATTCTAACTTTATCATTTTCTTTATTCTTTTCATAATACTTAATAGCTTCTTTTCTATTAATTAATAATTTATCAATAGATAAATCTAAACTAATTAGTTCATTAATTCTATCTTTAACTTTTAATAAAATATCATCATTAATCTTTTTATTAGTTTTAATATAAATACCTGTATCTAATGAATGATCAATAATAATATTTTCATCATATAAGTCTTTGAAAGATTTAATAAGTAAAAATATTAATCCTGATTCATATACTTTATTTCCAACAGATGAATTCTTATCATAAAAATCTACTTTACAATTATTAAATACTTTAGTACTTAACTCAGTAATTGAACCATCTATTTTTCCTACTATAATCTTATCTTTAAAATTAGATTGAAACTCTTTAGAGATATCTAATAAAGATGTACCTTTAGGAAAAGTATATTTTTTGTCTTCATATCTCACTATTACACTAAGCATATTTCCACCTACTTTATTCTTCATTTTATATTTTAACATAAAAAGCGAGTTTTTGTCATTAATTTCAATGAATAATTATAAATAAAAATACTATTATATTAATAGGTGATTATATGTATATTCCAAATGTTTTAGAAAAGACAAATGAAGGTGAAAGAGTTTATGATTTATATTCTAAATTATTAGAAGATAGAATAATTCTATTATATGGAGAAATTAATGATGAATTATCAAACATAATAATTTCTGAACTTTTATATTTAGATTCAATATCTAATGAAGATATATCTATTTATATTAATTCTCCTGGTGGAAGTATAACTAGTGGAATGGCTATTTATGACACAATGAATTTTATAAAAAGTGATGTTTCAACAATATGTATTGGAATGGCAGCATCAATGGGTGCATTTCTTTTATCAAGTGGTAAAAAAGGAAAAAGATATATCTTACCAAATGCTGAAGTTATGATTCATCAGCCTCTTGGTGGTGTTCAAGGGCAAGCAACCGAAATAAAAATAGCAGCTACTAGAATATTAAAATTAAAAGATAAACTTAATAAAATATTATCTAAAAATACAAATAAAGATATTAAAGAAATTGAAATAGATACAGAAAGAGATTATTTTATGGATTCAAAAGAAGCTTTAGAATACGGAATAATAGATTATATAAAATAAAAAAAGATCATATCACTTCATATGATCTTTTTTATAGTAAGAAAAGAATAAGCGCAAGTACCATAACCAATACTGAAATAAATATTAAGTTAACAAAACCATTGTTACCCATATTTTTTTGAAGTTTTAATCTTTTAACCATTCTTTTATTTAGTGAATTTGCATATCTAGTACTCATCATTTTGTAAAAATCATATTCACTTTGATTAATACGCCCTGATTTTAAATCATTATCTAACTTATCTAAACTCTCTGTATATTTTTTTATATTACTAATAACTTCACTAGTACCTTTATTAATAAAACAAAGAACCATTTCTTCTTCTAATTTTATTTCTTTCATAATACTAGTTTCTTCTTCTTTAGTATCAAATACACTTAAATTATTATTTTCACTATATATAATATTATTTTTATCTAATACATATTTTTCAAATACTTTTAATCTTTCTTTTTTATTATTTGCACTTTTAATTTTAGAAACAATATCACTTAAATCATTATCGTGTTCTACATAGTATCTTGCTGTTTTTTCAGTATCAGATAACTCATATATACTTTTATCAAATGAATTAACATATATTTTTAAATATTTTTCTTGGTTGGTCATGCTTATCACCTCTAACATAATAATAGCATATTTTTTTTATTTAAAAAACTTTTTTTATATATATAGGCATATAACTAGACAAAAAAGTTACATATGCATATATTAAAATGAACACTAAAGGAGGACTCGTAAATGAATAAAACATATATGTATGATGAAAGACCAGGATTTGAAAGTTATAATATGGTTAATTTCCCAATGGGTGGTATGCCAATGATGTATCCTATGAATAATCAAAATGGAACATGTTCAAATTCAAATAACTATGATAATAGAATATCAAAATTAGAAAATGAAGTTAATAATTTACAAAATAGAATTTCTAGATTAGAAGGAAGTATATATCCACAAGCAATTGATTATAATGCTTATCCAAAACAAACATATCAAAATTCAATGAATGTAATGTAAAAAAGTAATTCCAATTAGGAATTACTTTTTTTAAACTTTCTTTTTATTTTATCAATAGCTTCAGTTCCAAAGATTCTTTTAAATAATGTCTTATAAGTTAATAAGAAATATATAAATCCACCTACTACAGCATAAATAATTACAATTATAATTGCTTTAAATCTACCATCTACAGTTGATGGAATAAACTCATTTAAAAGCATTAAACAAGCATACATTACTATAGATGCAAGTGTAATTTTTATAGTAGATATAAATGAATCTTTTAAACTTATTTTCATTTTTATTTTCATATATAATAATGAAATAATAACTGTAGACATAGTTGCTGTAATTGTCGCAGTAATATTACCAATATACGCTCCTATATTTAATTTATAAGCTAGAATCATTAATGGATATTGAAGTACTAATTTAGTTAATACTTCTATAAAAAGTGATATAAATACTACTTTATATTTATCAATAGATTGCATTATTGTTAATGTAACAGTATATAAACTAGATGTTAAACCGTTAAATACAAATATAGTAAATACATCTGCTGCTAAACCATGATTTCCATAGAATATTTCCCATACAGGTTTTGCTAAGAATGATAAACCTAATGTCATAGGTATAGCTAAATATAAAAGCATTTCAAATGAATTATTAATATATTTAGTAACTGTTTTTTTATCATTTCTAACATAACTATCTGTTATATTTGGAAGTAAACTAACAACTAGTCCTGTTGCTATTGCACTAACAATCATACATAATTTACTACCCCATGTTGTTAATGAACTCATAACAGTTTCAGCATCCATTACAGAATAATTACAATTATTAACTAATATTTTAACAACTGTAAACATATTAATAATCATACATGCATTTCCAACTACATCTATCATAACAAATGGGAATGCATACTTAAATATTTTAATCCAAATATCTCTAGTTCTAATATTTTTTTCTTCTTCTTTTTCTATTGAAGTAGGAATAAAATCATCTTTATTCTTTTTAATCTTTAATCTTAAATATAAGTACGCAACTAAACCACCAATAGTCGCACCAAAACACGCTACTGCTACTGCATGTGTTACAGAATTAGTTAATTTAAGCATTACGTAACTTCCAACAACTACTACAATTACTCTAAATAATTGTTCTACTACCTGACTTATTGATGGAGATGTTATATATTTATTACCTTGTAAATAACCTCTTGATATAGAAAGAGATGGAATAACTAATAAGGCTGTTGCAATTACCCTAATAACATAAGTAATATCTTCTATTGTATTTCCACCTTCAATATCACCTAATATTAATTTTGCTATTGGTTTTGCAAATATAAATAACAAAACAAATACTATAAAAGCAAATGCTGTAATTGCCCTTTTACCTTGTTTATATACTCTTTCTCTTGCATGATAATAACCAAGGGCATTATATTCACTTACAAGTTTTGAAATAGCAAGTGGTATTCCTACAGTTGATATAGATAAAAAAGTAGAATATATAGTATAAGCATATCCATATAATGCTCCACCCTTTTCACCTATAATATTATAAAATGGTATAACATATAACAATCCTATTACTTTAGTAAAAACAATTGCTAATGTTGCAACCATAGCTCCTTGCTTAAACGAATTCTTTTTCATATACACCTCTTATTTATACATGATAAGTGCAGAAAAGCAATAAACTTGTTCCTCCTGATAAATAGATATACTAACTTGATATTTAATATCAATAATATCTTTATGGTCCTTTAAAAACTCATTTATTTTTTCTTCTAAATCCTTCTCATGACTTTCATCAAATACTTTTACTTTCATATTATCACCAAAGTAAAAATATCATATTTATATTTATTTTTTTGTCACATAATATACTTTATGCATTTTTTTATTTTCAGTAACATATTTTATAAGTACTTTATTAACACATTTAAAATCTGTTAATTTACCACTATAATCAATATAACCTACTAATATTAAACCACTTGGTTTTTCATTAACTTTTAAAGTTTCTTTTTCATCAAATATTCCTATACTTGGAAAAACATCTTGTGTTTCTTTATTATGAATAGTAATTGCAGAAATATTATAAATATTTTCTTTTACATTATCTATAATAACTTGATATCTAACTTCATTATTAGTTAACTTATCATATTTAATCTCTATATCAAAAGGAATATTTGTTGAACTTTTTTTAACTTCCTTTAATTCTTTTATATAGTTAACATACATTTCTTTTTCCTTTGATACATTACATTTTTCGCAACCTGTCATAAATATAATAAGCAATATAAAAACTAATATTCTTTTTTTCATTATAAAACCTCTGTTAAATAGTTTTCCGCTAAATTCTTAATTATTATTCCAGCATTTTCTTCATATACTTCAAATTGTTCTTCATATCCATTGCTATTATTTAATGGTCTATCACTAATTCCTTTTAATATCACTACTTTAACATTATTCATCTTACATATTTTAGCAATAGCATATCCTTCTGTATCTGATGCAACCATATCTGTTTCTTTAGTCATCAAATAATCTTTATTAGTAACTAATGATTTATCGCTAGTACCTAGTAAACCATCAAAATAATCCATGGATACATTTACTTTATCAAGTTCTATAATACTATTTTCTTTAATTAATGGTTCTAATTCCCTAATAGTTATATCGTATTCTGAAACTAAACTTGGAATAAAAACATCTTTATAATCAACATAATCACAAACTGCAGTTGATGTTCCTAAAAATACTACTTTTGAAAAAGAAAATTTACTAATCATATATTGAACTGCACCTGAAGACATTATTTTTCTTCCAGGGCATCTAAATAAAACTACTTCTTTATCATAAATTGTAGTTCTATAATATTCTCCATATGGATACTTTTCAGTAAGATCTTCATCTATTCCATATACACCTAAAAGCGCATCCCATTCAAGTTTAGATGTTACTACTACTCCTACCATTAAAAATCTTCCTCCTTATATTTTGATTTATATAAGTCATCATCTTCAAGTACTTCTACTTCTTCTTCAATTTTTGGTAATTCATTTATATTAGATAAATTAAAATAATCTAAGAAAAAATCAGTTGTTTTATATAAATTTGGTCTTCCTGGTAAATCACTTTTACCAGAATTTTCAATTAACCCTTTTGCGATTAAATTACGTACCATTTGTGATGAATTAATTCCTCTTATTTCATCAATTTGTATTCTTGTTATTGGTTCATTATATGCGATTATCGCAAGTGTTTCAAGTGCAGCTTCTGATAGATTATTACTTGTTTCAACTGCTAATTTTTTTAAATATGTATTTTCACTTTCTTTAGTAGTTAACTTATATTTATTTCCAAGTACTTTAAGCACTATTCCAGAATCATCTTTATTATATTTTTCATTTAATTTATCTAATAATTTTAAAACTTCATCACTACTTTTTTCTAATATATTAGTTAATTCTTCTAAAGATAACCCTTCACTTCCAACCGCAAATAATAATGCTTCTACTGAACTAATCATCTACTTCACCTTCTCTTTTATTAATAATAATATTATTAAAATTATCTTCTTGAATAATATCTATTTCTCCATATTTTGCCATTTCAAGAATTGATAAAAATGTTACAACAACATATTCTCTTGTTTTAACTTCAAATAAATCAAAGAAAGAAACTTTTTTCTTTTCATTTAATATATTTCTTATATCATTAGTTCTATCTTGAACTGATATTTCTTTTTTTGTTATTTTTGTAGAAATAGGTTTTTCTAATTCTTTTCTTTTTAAGAAATTAGATAATGCATTTACTAAATCATCTAAAGTAACAGACCCATCATTTTCTATAGTTCTATCACTATATTCATTAAAATTGATAGGTTCTTTAGTAAATATATTCTTTCTATCCATCTCAAGTTCTTTAAATGAAGAAATCATATCTTTATACTTTTGATACTCTATTAATCTATTAACAAGTTCTTCTCTAGGATCTTCCTCTTCTTCCTCTTCGTTATTTCTTGGAAGTAACATTTTAGATTTTATTTCTATTAACTCACTTGCCATAACTAAATAACTAGACGCAACTGTTAAGTTCATATCCTTTTGTTTATTTATAAAATCAACATATTGCTTTGTTATTTCTTCTATTTTAATATCATAGATATCCATCTTACTTGTTTTAATTAAGTGTAAAAGTAGATCTAATGGGCCTTCAAAATCATTAATAACAAAATTAGTTTCCATATTTTCACCTACCTATAACATTAACATTATATCATATTTTTCTTGATAAATATACGTTTATAAACTATAATTTAATTATGAAAAGATTTAATATGATTGATGAAAATTTTGTTTGTGAAAATTGCGGCAAGAAAGTCACAAAATTAGGATATACCGCAAGAGATCATTGCCCATACTGTTTATATTCTAAACATGTAGATATTAATCCTGGTGATAGAAGTAATCCTTGTAAAGGCCTATTAAAACCTATTGGTATAGAAAAATATAAAGATACATTTAAAATTATTTATAAATGTACAAAATGTAGTGAAATACATAAAAATATAATGGCTAATGATGATAATTATGATTTAATTATAGAGCTATCAAAATATGAATAAAAAAAGTAATTCAATTAAGAATTACTTTTTTGTTGTCTTTTTAGTTGTTTTAGTAG
>JAFOMI010000055.1 GCA_017418945.1 Bacilli bacterium | reverse complement strand
TTTTTACTTCTTTTTTTATACTTTAGATTGACAATTTTTTCTTTTGAATTATAATAAACATTGTTCTTAAAAATTCATCTTCGGGGAGGCGAAAATATGCTAAAAACTAAATTACCAGTAATAGTTTTGAGAAATATGATACTTTTGCCCTCTGGTGAAATAAAACTTGAAATTCAAGAAGCACAAGATAAAAATATAATTTATAAAGCGATTAATGAACATAATGGATATGTGCTTCTAATATCTCCTAAATATGCAACTATGGAAGATATTAATAAAGAAGAATTGCCTAAATTTGGTGTTATAGGTAAGATAAATAGTAACTTTGAATTACCTAATGGAAATATAAGAATATCATTATTAGGTATTAATAGAGCAATGGTTTATGATTATTTAGAAGAAGATAATTTTAGATTAAATGCAATTCTAGGGCCATTTATAATAAATAATATTGATGAAGAAGTAGAAGCTGCACATATTAGATTATTAAAACAAGAATTTACTAATTATGTATCAGTAATTCCGAGTGTTTCTAATTATTTAATTACTAAAATTAATGAAGAAACTTCATTAGAAAATCTAACTGATATTATAGTAAATGTTTTACCATTAAAATTTGAAGATAAATATAAATTTATTGAAATGAATGATTCAGTTGAAAGAAGCAATTATTTAATAAGTTTATTAAAGAAAGAAAGAAATATTGGTTCAATTGAAAAAGAAGTAGAAGAAAAATTAAAAATTGCGCTAGATGAAGCTCAAAAAGAGTATGTTTTAAGAGAAAGATTAAAAATAATAAAAGAAGAACTTCATGAAAATGATTCTAAAGAAACAGAAATAGAGACTTTAAAGAATAAAGTATCTAAATTAAAAGCACCAAAAGAAATAAAAGATAAACTAACTAAAGAAATAAATAAATATGAAAGTTTACCTATTTCTTCTCCTGAATTATCTATTTGTAAAAATTATATAGATACTTGTTTATCATTACCATGGGGTATATATACTAAAGATGAAAATAATTTATTAAAATGCGAAGAAGTTTTAAATAATTCTCATTATGGGCTTGAAAAAGTTAAAGAAAGAATAATTGAATATATCGCAGTAAATAAATTATCTAAAGAAAATAATTCTCCAATATTATGTTTAGTTGGTCCTCCAGGAGTAGGTAAAACAACACTTGCTTTTTCTATTGCAAAAGCTTTAAATAAAAACTTTGTTAAGATATCTGTAGGTGGAGTATCTGATGAATCTGAAATAGTAGGTCATAGAAGAACTTATGTTGGCGCTGAACCTGGTAGAATTATTAATGGTATGATTAAAGCTAAAAGTTCTAATCCTTTATTCTTAATAGATGAAATTGATAAAATGACTAAAGGATATAATGGAGATCCAGAATCTGCTATGCTTGAAATATTAGATAAAGAACAAAACAAATATTTTAAAGATAATTTTATAGAAGAAGAATATGATTTATCTAAAGTAATGTTTGTTTTAACCGCAAATGATATTAATTCAATTCCATATCCTTTATTAGATAGACTTGAAATAATTGAATTAAATAGTTATACAGTATTTGAAAAAGTACACATTGTTAAAAATTTAATGTTTGATAAATTATTAAATAATCATGGCTTGAGTAAAGAAAATATTAATATTAGTGATGAAATGCTATCTTATATAATAGAGAATTATACTAAAGAGGCAGGTGTAAGAGAACTTGAAAGAGTTATTAGTAAAATAATGAGAAAAGTTGCTAAAGAAGTTATCTTAAAAGATGATGTTGAAGTTACAATTACAAAAGATAATATTAATGATTATTTAGGTAAACAAAAATATCAATTATTACCAAATAAAAAGAATCCAGCTGGAGTTGTTAATGGACTTGGTTTCACTCCTTTTGGTGGAGTTATATTACCAATAGAAGTTAGTTATTATAAAGGTAATGGTCAAATAATATTAACTGGATCACTTGGTGATGTGATGAAAGAAAGTGCAAATATAGCTCTTGGTTATGTTAAAAGTAATTCAAAAGAATTTGGTATTGATGAATCTTTCTTTAAGGAAAATGATATTCATATTAACTTAATAGAAGGTGCAGTTAAAAAAGATGGACCATCTGGTGGAACTGCTCTTACAAGTGCTATTATAAGTGCGATTATTAATAAACCAGTTACAAATAAAATAGCGATGACTGGTGAGATATCATTAAAAGGAAATGTACTTCCTATAGGAGGTTTAAGAGAAAAAACTATAGGAGCGTATAATGCTAAAGTAGAAAAGATATTTATTCCAAAAGAAAATGAAAAAGATATCGAAGATATACCATCAGAAGTAAAAAATAATATTAAGATTATATTAGTTTCTAAATATGAAGAAATTTATAAACAAATATTTAAATAAGAAGTTCTAAATTAGAACTTCTTTTAATATTATTAAATAGAAAAGAGGAATGAATATGAAAAAGAATATACCTTTTTGTAAGGATATAGATTTTAATACAAATGTATATGAGATTAGTAGTATTTCTTTAGAACATAATTTAAAAATTAAAGAAAATGAAATTAATGGGGAATTTATTATAAGTGGAGATTATAAAGAAACTGAGTTTTCATTTAATACAGAACCTTTTATTTATAATATTCCATTTAATATAGACCTAGATATAAAATATAATACTGATAATGTTAAAGTAGATATTGATGATTTTAATTATGAATTACTAGGAGAAAATACCTTAAGAATTAATGTTGTATTAAAATTAGATGGTTTAGTAGAAATTGAAGAAATAAAAGAAGATAATATAATTGATTATATTGATTTGTTAGAAGATGATACTAAAGAAAACGAAGATAGAAATTCTTTAGAAGAAAAAGAAGAAAAAGAAACAGTAAGTGAAAATAAAGAAGTTACTTCTATATTTAATAATCTTGATTTAAATGATGATGGATATGTAACTTATCATGTTCATATTTTTAGAGAAGAAGATAATGTAGATAATATTATAAAATTATATAATATTTCTAAAGATGACTTATTAAAATATAACGATTTAGAAGGCATAAGAATAGGAAGTAAAATCATAATACCTAGCAATGAATAATTATATAAATCTAATTAATAAAAATAATTTAATAATTAATAAAATAACCATTAAAGGTAATTCTATTATAATTAATACAGAGAGTGGGAAATATGTTATTAAAAAGTATAAAGATATAAATATCTATGATTATTTATTGTCTAGAGATTTTAATTATTTTCCTAAAATTATTGATTATGATTCTGATTATATGTTAACAGAGTATATAGAAGAAATAGAGTATGATATAGATGAAAAAGCTAGTGATTTATTTAAATTACTTTCTTTGCTCCATAGTAAAACATCTTATTATATAACTGTTTCTTCTGATGAATATAAAGAATTATATGAAAGAATTAAGAATAATCTTGATGATTTAAATAATTATTATAATAATATTTTTATTAATAGTTTAAATATTGAATATCCATCACCAGCATTATATTTAATCGAAAAAAATATAAGTATATTTTTTTCCGCAATTAATTATTTATATTTTAAATTAGATGAATGGTATAAAAAAGCAATTAATAATAATAAAAAAAGAGTATGTACATTATATAATAATATTGATTTAAATAATCTATTAAAAAGTAGAGAAAAAACATATTTATTATCTTTAGATAATACTATAACTGATACACCAATACTAGATTTATATAATTTTTATAAAAAATATGGGGATTCTTTTTCATTTGAATCTTTACTTGAGAGTTATGAAAAAGTATTTCCTTTATCTAAAGAAGAAAAAGAATTATTAATAATACTTATTTGTATTCCTGATAAAGTAGTTATTAATAATTCAATTAATTATATTTATAAGATAAAGAAATCTATTAATAAAGCTTATTATCTTGCTAATTTATTAAATTCTAAAGAAGAAGAAAGAACTAGTACACATGAGGATAAAGACAATAAGTAATAATACTGCGTTTATTGGTGTTGTTATAAATAATATTATTAATATTTGATAAAATAATATTATAAAAAGAGAACAAGTTAATAAAAATAAGATTAATTTCTTAGTATTTCTTAATAAATAGGTTAAAAAATTATTCATATAATCACCTAATATAATATATTCATAATTTTAAAAAATGATATACATTAAAAAGAAAATATGGTATATTAATTATAGAGTAGGTGAATATATGAAAAAAAGAATAATATTAATAATTTGTGGTTTTTTAGTTTTATGTATTATTAGTCTTGTTTTTGTTAATTTAAATAAAAATAAAGATAGATTAAAGGAAGTTAAAACTGTTCATGATATTGATTTTAGTGTTATTAAGATCAGTAAATTAGATGATAAATACTTAGTGAAAGTTAAAGTGGTTGCTAAGAAAAAATCAGATGTAAATTCTATAAATGTTGAATTAAAAGATAGAAATAATAAGTCATTAGCAGTATTAAGAAGTGAATTAAAAGAATTAAAAAAAGATAAGGAAGAAGTTATTGAAATTAAAACTTATTCTAATTTAAAAGGTGCTTATGAAGCAATTTATACAGTTTATAAAGAATAAATTAATAATATTATTTATTCTTTTATTAATTCCAAATACTGCATTTTGTAAAGTTAATGATAGAGTAACTTTATCTAAATGTATTGATGGAGATACTGCAAGATTTATATTAAATAATGAAGAAATAAAGGTAAGATTTCTAGGAATAAATTCTCCAGAAATAGAAAAACCTGGAGTTAAGGGACAAGCTTATGGTGAAGAGGCTAGCAATTATACTTGCAAAAAACTAAAAAATGCCAAAATAATAGAATTAGAATATGATGATGCATCAAGTAAATTAGATAAATATAATAGAGTACTTGCATATATAATAGTAGATGGTAAATTACTAGAGGAATCTATTGTAAAAAACGGTTATGCAAATGTAAAGTATATGACTAAAAAGTACAAATATTATGATACTCTAAAAGATGCTGAAGATTATGCAATTAATAATAAGAAAGGAATGTATTCTTTAAAAAAAGAGGTTACTAAAGAAGAAGATTATTTTGAAGAAATTAAAAAATATGTTTTTAAAAATGCTAAAAAATTATTTAGTCAAATTTTAAAAGAAATTTTTAATTAATTTCTTCTTTTTTTGAAGTAACTTTGTTATAATGATACTTAGGTGAAGGAAGATGCTTAATAATTATCTAAACGATTTAAGATTATCAAAATTAGCATATCTATTAGAAACTATTGAATTAAGTGATATAAATAGTAAAATTAAAGCTTTTAATAGAATTAGTAAAATGAAATTGACAAAAGAAATGGGTTTATTAATTCTAAATAATACTAATTTTGATGCGCATAAAAATAGTGATTTTAATATAACAACTTCTCTTCTTTCATTACTTTTTAAAGATTATTATCCTGAATATAGTGTTAGTATTAAAAATATATTTAAAAAATTAACAGAACAAAGTAAGATAGATCTATTAACTATTATTTCTAATACTAATAATAAAGATGCTATTTTATTATATAAAGATTTAATATTAAAATATGGAAATGAATTAAGTTATATTCCAATTGGAAGACTTTCTTCAAATAAAGATAATTACGATATTTTATTTCCTGATTTATATAAAACTTTAAAATATAAGAGTAACAGGAATAATATTCTATTATTAATATATGATTTTGTTAATATAGGAGTAGTTAAAGAAGTACATTTTAGAAAAAATAAAAAAATTATTCAAGAATCTATTAATGGTATTTTAAAAGAAGGCATTAATTATAAATTTAAAAAAGATGAAGTAATAATGCAAAATAAAGACTATATTAATTTAAGAGTCTTTTTAGAAGCAGCAGTTGTTATTGAATACTATGTAACTTGTAAAACATCAAGTGAATATTTAAATAAACTTTTTTCTAAAAAAGATAATCAATTAAAATTGTTTATTTTAGAAAATTATATTAAAAAAGGTTATGATATTTCAAAATATAATTTAACTCCAATTGCGAAAGATATTTTGAGTAGATATCCATTATTTTCATTCTTAGAATATTATAATTTAGAAGATTTAATGCCTAAAAAATATTCTAGTAATAAATTATTATCAATGTCAGATTTATATATAAATTACTGTGTTTATAATAAATATAATTCTATTCCAACTAATATGGAATTAGTAGAAGAAAGAATTATTGATAATGCTAGATATTATTTTTATAAATTTGAGACACCTTTTAATTATAATGAAGAAATAAAAGATGCTGCTACTGATTATATTTTAAAAACAACTTATTTAGATAAAAAACTAATTGATAATTCAAAAAGTGAATATATAGGTGTAAGTGGTGGTTATGATCCTAGTTTAGAACCATGTACTATTAATAATATTATTAATTACTTACCATTTAAAAAATTAGGTTCAAAAGATATTGCTAAAGAAATTGATAGTTTATGTCCTAAATTAGAAATAATAAAAATGCCTAAAGTTAAATCAATAAGTTTAAAAAATAAAATTAATTTTAAGAATATTAAATTTAAAAAAATAGATTTTAGTAAATTTAAAATTAAAAAGAAAACTAATAATAAGATTAAAAAAGTTAAAGAAAAACCATCTATAAAAGAAGAAATTGAAGTAAAAGAAAAAAAACCAACAATATTAAATAAAATATTTTCATTTAATACATTATTTATATTACTTGTAATTGGTTTATTATTTTCAAGTTTTATCCTTTATTCATATTTAAATGGACTAGATGTACTTGATTTAAAAAAAGGAAATGAAATGGATAAAAATAGATCATTTATAAAAAAGGAAAAATTAGATGATAAAGAAATAGAAAAATATAATGAGATAAATTATAGAGATTTATTTAAAATGCCTGAAAGTGATTATTATGTTTTAATAATTAATAATAAAAAAGAATCATATTATAATTATTATTTAAAAACATTATTAGACAATGATTATAAGATTTATTATGTTGATTTAAGAAAAGAAGATAATAAGAATTTATATCAAGGCAATGAAAGTGGTTTTATTATTAATGATGATACTTTATTAAAAGTAAAAGATGGTGAATATGAATTCTTTGTAATAAATAAGAATAATATTTTAAAAGAAATGAAAGATTATGTTGATAAAATAAATAAAGAAAAAGAAGAAGCTTTAAAAAAAGAAAATACTCTTAAAGAAAATAAAAAGGTAAAAAAGAAAATAGAAAAGAGTAATTAACTTGATTTTTCTTAATAAAAGTTTTATAATCTTGATATAAACGTTATGAAAGAGGAGTAAAATAATTAATTATTTTAGAGAGTCTATGGTTGGTGAAAATAGATATAATTGTTATTTGAAGGTAGCTTTTTAGTTTAATATCTAAGTAAATAGGATATTACGTTATTCGCGTTAAGAATTTAAGAGCATAGAAATATCTATGAAGTAAGGTGGTACCGCCATTATGGTCCTTACATCATAGATATTTTTTTTGGAGGTTTTATGGAAAAATATTATAAAACTTTTGATGATTACGTCAGTAATTATGATTTAGAGGATAAGGATATTAAAATTAAATATTATCATTCATATAAAATAATAAATTAGATGAAGTATATGAAGAAGTTATTAAATATATAGATGAAAGGATTGATAAATATGTTAGAAACAAAATATAATCACGAAGAAGTTGAAAAAAATAAATATGAATTATGGAAGAGTAAAGGTTATTTTAAATGTGGTGATGAAACAAAAACTCCATTTACTATAATTCTTCCCCCTCCAAATGTAACTGGTAAATTACATTTAGGACATGCTTGGGATGTATCTTTACAAGATATAGTTTCAAGATATAAAAGAATGGATGGATATGATGTTTTATGGGTACCAGGAACAGATCATGCTGCAATAGCAACTGAAGCTAAGGTTGTTAAAAAGCTAAAGGCCGAAGGTATAAATAAGTATGATATCGGAAGAGAAAAATTCCTAGAAGCTTGTTGGGATTGGACTAGAGAATATGGCGGTAATATTAGAAAAGAATGGGCTAATATGGGTATATCTCTTGATTATACTAAAGAAAGATTTACTTTAGATGAATATTCTGTTAATGCTGTTAATAAAGTATTTATAGAAATGTATAATAAAGGACTTATTTATAAAGGTAAAAAGATTATTAATTGGGATCCTGAAGCTAAGACTGCATTATCAAATGAAGAAGTTATATATAAAGATACTAAGGGTGCATTTTATCATATAAAGTATTTTATTGATGGAGAAGATAAATATTTAGATGTTGCGACTACTCGTCCTGAAACATTATTTGGAGATACAGCAGTTGCAGTTAATCCAAAAGATGAAAGATATAAAGATTTAATTGGTAAGAATGTAATTGTTCCAATTGTTAATAGAGTTATTCCAATTATTGGTGATATGCATGCTGATATGGAAAAGGGAACTGGTGTTGTTAAAATAACTCCTGCTCATGATCCTAACGACTTTGAAGTTGGAAATAGACATAATTTAGAGCGTATTGTTGTTATGGATGAAACAGCACATATGAATAAAGAAGCAGGTAAATATGAAGGATTAGATAGATTTACTTGTAGAGAAGAATTAATTAAAGAATTAAAAGAAAAAGATTTATTAATTGAAATAGAAGAAATTATGCATTCTGTTGGTTATTCTGAAAGAACTGATGCAATGGTAGAGCCTTATTTATCAATGCAATGGTTTGTTAATATGACTGAATTATCTAAAAATTTAATAGAAATGCAAAAAGATAAAGATACTAAAGTAAATTTTTATCCAAAAAGATATGAAAAAACTATTATTCAAAAAGCTGAAGAATGTTATGACTGGTGTATTTCTCGTCAATTATGGTGGGGTATAAGAATACCAGTTTGGTACAAAGATGGTGAAACTAAAGCTAGTATTACTTCTCCTGGTGAAGGATGGGTACAAGATGAAGATGTTTTAGACACTTGGTTCTCATCTGCTTTATGGCCATTTAGTACATTAGGATGGGGAATGGAAGATAAATCATTATTTAATAGATATTTCCCAACAGATTTTATGTCTACAGGTTATGATATTATATTCTTCTGGGTATTTAGAATGATGTTTCAATCAGAACAATTTACTTCTAAAAATCCATTTAAAGACTGTTATATGCATGGTCTTATAAGAGCAAAAGATGGAAGAAAGATGAGTAAATCATTAGGTAATGGTGTTGAACCAATAGAAATGGTTAAAAAATATGGTGCTGACTCATTAAGATATTATTTAACTACTACTGCAGCTCCTGGATTAGATCTAAGATTTGATGAAGATAAGTTAACATCTACATGGAACTTTATTAATAAAATATGGAATGCATCTAGATTTACTTTAATGAATATTGAAGATATAAAAGAATTAAATTTTGATAATTTAACATTTAGTGATAAATGGATATTAACAAAATATATGAATACTGTTAAAACAGTAAGAAAAAATATGGATAAATATGAATTTCAAAATGTAGGTGCTGAATTATATGACTTTATTTGGTCAGATTTCTGTGATTTCTATATTGAAGCTAGTAAATTTAATATTAATAATGAATCTACTAAATCTACATTATTATTTGTACTTACCGGAATTTTAAAAATGCTTCATCCATTTATGCCATTTGTAACAGAAGAAATATATCAAAAATTACCAATTAAAGATTCAGAAAGCATTATGATTAGTAGTTATCCAATATATGATAAGAAATTTGTATATAATGATACTATTGATTTAATGGATAATATAAGAGAATTTATTACTAAAGTAAGAACTTCTAAGAAAGATAATAATATTAAAAAAGAATCTAAATATACATTTAGAAGTAGTAATAAAGAAGTAGAAAATTTAATTTGTGATATGCTTAAGTTAACTGTTTCAAATATTGCTTCAAAAGAAGAAATAGATACATTAGAAAGTATATCAATTGATTATGATACAAATATATTTAACGCTAATTTAAAATTCTTTTATGAAGTTAGTTTAGAAGATAAAGAAAAAGAAAAGGAAGCTTTATTAAAACAAAAAGAAACTTTAGAAAGTCAAATTAATAGAAGAGAAAAATTATTATCTAATCAAGGATATGTTAATAATGCTCCTAAAGCTTTAGTTGAAGAAGAGAGAACTAAACTTGAAAATGAAAAGAAAGAATTAGAACTTATAAATGAAAAATTAAAATAGGAAGTTATACTTCCTTTTTTGTTGAAAAAAAATATATCAAGTGTTATATTTATATTAGAGGTGAGTTATATGAATTATTGTACCAATTGTGGTTCTAAATTAGAAAAAAATAATAATTTTTGTACTTCATGTGGAAGTAGAATAAGAAAAGAAGATAATGCTCTAAAACCATTATTATTTCTTGGAATTATATTAGTATTATTTTCAAGTTTTGTTTTAGGTTTATTCTCTTGGGAAAATATGTCAAGTGAATTAAAAATAGGATTCTTTGTTTTTGAAACAATTTTATTCTTTAGTTTATCTTTTATTTTAAAGAAAGCAAAAAGTAAACTAAATAGATTATTTTTTGTAATAGGTCTTATCTTAATACCTTATACATTATCTTTAGTAGGATATTATGATATATTATCAAATTATTTTCATTTTGATTCATTATTAAATACATATTTAGCAATTATATTTTTTATAACATTTATAATTTATTTATTTGTTAATGTTAAATTTAAAAGTAAATTTGTTGATTTTATATCATTAATTTGTTTACTTGTATCATTTATAAATTTAGGTTTAATTTTTAGTAAAGAAGTACCTGTTATTTTATTATTAATAACTTGTTATTCATTAATTATATTCTTATTATCATTTATAAAACTATTTGGTGATAATATGCGTTTTATATTAAGACTAGTATCATCAATTATAGTTTTATTAATCTTTCCAGTTTTATTTGCAAGTATAATAACATATTCTTTTGATAAGGTATTTTCTATAATTAATTTAATAACTTTAATAATATATTTATTAATAACTTATATAAAAATATATAATGGAAAAACTTTATTATTTAAAATAACATCTCCATTTATAGTATTAGCATTACTTTCAAGTTATGCTATATGTATATTTAAAGAAAATTTAACAATTATTTATAGTTTAATAAGTACTATTTCAGTTGCTTTATATTTTGTTTCTTTATTATCAAAAAATAAAGTATATAAAACCATATCATTAATAATTGCTTATGTAACATTATTCTTTATATTAATGATTACTACTGAAGAATCGTATTTGAAAATAGTATCATTATTAATTTCAGGAATAATATTATTACTAAATTTATTTAATATCTTAGTTTCTAAATATAATAAAATGCATTATTTATTACCATTAAGTATTTTTACATTAATATGTAATGGAACAAATTATTTTTATAAATTTGATTTTATATATTTAGCACTATCTGCATTCTTTATTTATTTAATTATTTATAATATATTAAAAATTAAGAATAATTCAAAATCAATTATTTATTTAATAGCAACATTATTCTTATCAATAATTTCATGTTTCTTAATCGAGAATACATTTGATATTGTTAATTTATTAGCATTATTAACACCATTACTATTATTTATTTTTAGTGTTTTATATAGGGAAGATTTAAGTATTAGAATAGTATCATATTCATTCTTTAATTTTGGTGCATTATTATTATTTGATAACTTTTATAATGCTAGTTTATTAGTATCTTCTATTACTATATTGTTTAGTGTACTATTAATGAGATATCAAGATATAAATTTAAAACCTTATATTTTATATTCAGAAATCTTAGTATTCATAATAACTTTATTTAATACTATGAGTCATAGTAATTTAGAATTATTTATTGGAATTATAGTTTTCTTAGCAAGTTATATGACTGTAGTAAAATATTATAATTATAAGTATTATAGAATCCCATATATTATGGTTGGTTTATTAACTATAATTAGAATAGTAGGAATAATAATTGAACCAGTTGTAATATCATCTATTATTTCTATATTAACATTATTAATAATAGTAACTATTATTTATCTAATGGATATTGAAAATAAATGGGGAATATTATTACTATCATTAGTTGTTTTAATTCCATATTATAATTTAATAAATGAAGTATTTAGTAATATTTATGAATTATATGTATTACCATTTATTTTATATGATTTAGTTTTATTTGAGATTATTAACTTTAAAAATGAAAAGACAAAGAAGATTTTAAGCATAGTTTCTTTAGCAATCTTATCATTCTTTATGTTAATTAATAATAATGAATTAGTAGCGGTATTTATAAATGTTATAGTATCACTTATTTATATATTAATCGGTGTATTTAGAAAATATAATCATTATATATATCTTGGAATAGTATTCTTAATTATATCTTTATATAGTCAATTAATGACTGTTTTAGATAGTACTATTTTAATGATGTTCTTAATAATTATTGGATTTATTTTAATAACAATTGTTCTTGTTAAAGAAATAGATAAAAGGCAATAAACCTTTGTGTTTATTGCTTTTTCTTTTCTATATATGTTATAATTATTTATGGAAAAAGGGATGAACTTATGAAACTTAAAAATAGTTATTTTTATACAATTAGAGAAAATATTAAAGATGAAGATTCTGTTAGTGGAAATTTACTTGTTAGAGGAGGATTTATAAAAAAGACTTCTTCAGGAGTATATATGTATATGCCACTAGGATTAAGAGTATTAAAAAATATTGAAAATATTGTCAGAGAAGAAATGAATAATGCTCAAGCTCAAGAATTATTAATGCCAAGTTTAGTAAATGAAGATTATTTTGAAAAATCTAATAGAAATAATTCTTTTGGAAAAGAAATGTTTAGACTTGAAGATAGATTTAATAAAAAATATGCATTAGGACCAACTCATGAAGAATTATTTACAGTAGCAGCTGGTCTTAAAGTTAGATCTTTTAAAGATTTACCATTTACTTTATATCAAATTCAAAATAAATTTAGAGATGAAGCAAGACCAAGATATGGATTAATTAGAGTAAGAGAATTTTCTATGAAAGATGCTTATTCATTTGATAAAGATGAAAAAGGTCTTAATGAAAGTTATAATACAATGTATAATACTTATAAAAAGATATTTGGAAGATTAAAAATAAATTATAAAGTAGTAACTGCAGATACTGGAAAAATGGGTGGATCTTTATCTGAAGAATTTCAAGCAATTACAGATATTGGAGAAGATACTATAGTTTTATGTGATAAATGTGATTATGCATCAAATATAGAAGTTTGTTCATCAATTATTATGGATTCTATGTCTAAAGAAAAAGTATTAGAAAAAGATTTAGTATATACTCCAAATATTAAAACAATTGATGAAGTTAGTAATTATTTAAATGAAGCTAAAAATAAACTTGTTAAAACATTAATATATAAAATTGATGGTAAATTTTATGCAGTATTAACAAAAGGGGATTCTGTAGTAAATGAAGATAAATTGGCTAAAGTCATGAATGCAAAAGAAGTTATAATGGCTACTTTAGATGAAGTTAAGAAATTAAAATTAGAAGTTGGTTTTATTGGACCTATTGGATTAAATATTCCTATTATTATAGATAATGAAGTTGAAGTTATGGTTAATTTTATAGTAGGAGCAAATAAAAAAGATTACCATTATAAAAATGTTAATTTAAGTGATTTTAATATTGATTATAAAGGTGATATTAGAAATGTTAAAGAAGGGGATTCTTGTCCTAATTGTGGAGGAAAATTATACTTTAAGAAAGGTATTGAATGTGGAAATATCTTTAAATTAGGTACAAAGTATTCAGAATGTTTTGATTTAAATTATTTAAATAGTGATAATAAACTTGTTCCTGTTCAAATGGGATGTTATGGAATTGGACTTGGAAGATGCCTTGCTGCTATTGTTGAACAAAGAAATGATGAAAATGGTATTATTTGGCCAATGACAATAGCACCATATAAAGTTGCTATTATAGTAATAGACCCTTTAAATATTGATCAAATGGAAGCAGCAAATCATTTATATAAAGAATTATGTGATAGTAAAATAGATGTTATATTGGATGATAGAGATGTAAGACCAGGTGTTAAATTTAATGATATGGATTTAATTGGTATTCCAATTAGAATAACTATTGGTAAAAAAATAGTAGATCATCTTGTAGAAATAAAGAAAAGAAATGAAGAAGAAATAAGAGAAAAATCTATTTTTGATATTATTTATACAGTACAAGATATAATTGAAGAAGAAAGTATTTAATTTCTTCTTTTTTTTGACATTTTTTTTATAGCTTTTGTTTTATTCTTATATTGGTGATTATATGAATTATTTTAAAATGTTTATTATTATAAGCTTTACAATTATTTTAGGAATGTTTTTAGGTACATATATTTATAAAGCATCTAAACTTGAGACAGAGAATACGTTTAAGGAAGAAACTAGTGTTTATATGCTTCAATATGGTGTTTATTCTAGTATTCAAAGTATGAAAGATTCTACTGTTAATTTATCTGATTATTTTTTCTTTAAAGATAATGATGGATATCACGCAATTATAGGAATAGTTATTAATAAAAATTTATCTGATAAAATAAGGGACTCTTATAATATAAAAGATAATATTTATATTAAGGAGGTTAAAGTTAGTAATATGGAATTTATAGAAAATTTAAAACAATATGATTTATTAGTTGAATCTTTAAATGATAATAATGCGATTTTAAGTGCTGAAAAACAAATACTTAGTAAATATGAGGAACTTGTATTAAATAATGAATAAAGTAATGATGAAGGATATACCTCTATTAGAGCGTCCTAGAGAAAGATTTATTAAATATGGAGCAGAATATCTAAGTAATGAAGAAATACTCTCTATAGTGCTTAAAACAGGTTCAAAAAGCATGAATGTTAAAGAATTATCAAGTAATATATTAAAAGAAGTTAAAGATATTAGAAATCTAAAAGATTATCCATTAAATAGATTAATAAAAATAAACGGAATAAAAGAAGTAAAAGCAGTTACATTACTTGCGTCTATTGAACTTGGAAAAAGAGTTTATGAAGAAAAAGACGAATTATATATAAGACTAGATAATTCTAAAAAAGTATATGATTATATTAAAAAAGATTTAATTAATAAAAAACAAGAATACTTTTATTCTATATATCTAGATTCAAAAAAGAATTTAATAGAGAAGAAATTATTATTTATTGGAACACTTAATAAAGCTAATGTTCATCCAAGAGAAATATTTAAATATGCCTGTCTATTATCTTCTGATTCAATAGTGATAGTGCATAATCATCCCTCAAATGATGTTTTACCATCAAAAGAAGATTTAATTTTAACAAAAAATTTAGTAGATATAGGAAAAACTATAGGTATTAATGTAATAGATCATATTATCGTTGGGAATAATAATTATTATAGTTTCTATGAAAATAATGATTTGTAGGTGATAATATGAAAAAAAGAAGTAAAAAGAATAATAAATTATTAATTATATTATTTATATTTTTATTTATTATATTATATTTTATTATGACAAATAATACTCTTTTAGATAATTTTAAAGGTATTAGTGCATCTATATTTAATTTTAGAAAAACTACTAATTCTAATAATATAAATAACGCAGAAATAGAAGATTTAAAAAAAGAAATAAATAATTTAAAGAAAATAAATGATTTAGATAAATTATTAACAGATAAAGTAAAAATAAATGCATCAGTAATAAAAAGAAGTATGCCATATTGGCATAACAATATTACAATTAATAAAGGAAAAAAAGATAATATTAAAAAAGGATATGCGGTTATAAATAGTGGGGGATTAGTAGGAGAAATAGATGTTGTTAATAAAAATAGTTCTGAAGTAAAATTAATAACTAATAATGATAATAATTATATTTCTGCTAAATTCTTATATAAAGAAAAAGAGTATTACGGAATTATAAAAAAGTATAATATTATAACTAATGAATTATATTTAGAAAATGTAATAGGTGAATTGAATGATGATATTAAAGGTATAAATGTTGTTACATCAGGTTTATCATCTAATATTCCAAGTGGTTTATATATAGGTTCAATTAAAAGAATAAAAAAAGATAAATATAATTTATCTAATGTAATAATTATAAATTTAGGTGCAGATATAAATGACTTAACTATAGTAAAGGTAGTAGGTAATAATGATTAATATTATTAGTATTATACTAGATTTAATAAACTATAGTTTTATTAATATAAATTCACTTTTTATATCTCTTTTTTCTATTGAATCTCTTATATTTATAAAAAATAAAAAATATTTAAAAGCATTTATTCTTGGAATAATTTTTGATTTATTATTCACAAATTATTATTTATTAAATGGATTTATATTTCTATTTTTAGAATACATAATTATTAAGTATTATAAGTATTTTAAATATAATCTTATTAATAACATAATATTATCTATAATTTTAATCTTAAT
>JAFOMI010000054.1 GCA_017418945.1 Bacilli bacterium | reverse complement strand
TTATTTAAAATAAATTCTAATTGATTAATATCACTTACTTCAAAAGAAATAGTATTATCTTCTTTTAAATCATTTAATTTCAAACTATATTCATTTCTTTTATAATTATTATTTATATTAATTCTATCATTACTAAGTTTTTCTATAATATCTCTTCTTAAATTATTTAATATAGAGATTGGTATAAAAATATTATTATCTATTCTTACATCTAAGTTTTTAAACTCATATGGAGTATTACCAAGTTTAGATAATTTTTCTATAACAACATTAACTTCTAAAGGATTATTCTTTGATTCTTCTACTACATCTTTTAAAACTATTTCTTCCCTATTAAAACCATCAGTTACAATAAAGTATATATCTTTATTAATAGTTTTAAATTCACCATCTATTAATACTTTTTTATCAAAATTATAATCTAATTTATATTCTAAAGTTTTATATACTTTAGTTCCAACTTTTATTTCTTTATTAGAATCTAAATTAATTATTTCTTTATTAGCAGAAGAAACTAAATTCTTATTTTTATAAAGTTTATTAACAATAAACCCAACTTCTTCCTTTTGATCAAATCTAATTCCATCAAATTGATTTAAAATACCATTTAATTTAATAAATACTTTATTCTTTTTATAATCTATTACTTCTCCGATTAAATAACCTAAATGATTTGGTCTTTCTCCATTTATAAATTGTTTACCTTTTTGATTATACATATTTCCTAAAGTAAACCCTCTATAAAATACCTTTTTAACATCTTCTATTTCATTATTATAATTTTTATCAATCTTTTTTCTATAAGCATTTGTTACTAAAGAAACATAGTCTTTTGACTTCATTCTTCCTTCTATTTTTAAACTATCAACAAGTCCAATTAAATCATCTAATTTATCTATTAAACATAAATCTTTAGTACTAAGTAAATATTCATCTTTTAAATCTATTTTTTTATTATCTTTATATAAGTAATACTTCTGTCTACAAGCTCCCGCACATTCTCCTCTATTAGCGCTTCTCTTACCTATCATATAACTCATTAGACATTCTCCAGAAGCTGAAACACATAATGCACCATGTATAAATACTTCTATTTCAATATCTACTTCTTCTTTCATTTTCTTGATAGTATCTAAATCTACTTCTCTTCCTAAAACAACTCTTTTAAAACCTAATTCTTTCATTAATTTTAATTGTTTTACTGTATGTATATTCATTTGAGTAGATGCATGTATTTCTAAATTAGGAAATATTTTTCTAACAATATCCACTAGTCCAAGATCTTGTAATAAAATAGCATCTACTCTATTCTTATGTAAGAAATCAATATACTCAATTACTTCATCTATTTCATTTTCATAAATAATAGTATTAATAGTAACATATACTTTAACTCCATATAAATGAGCATAATTAATTGCCTCAATCATTTCTTCATTATCAAAATTTTTAGAAAATGCTCTTGCACCAAACTTCTTACCACCTAAATAAACTGCATCCGCTCCTGCATTAACTGCGCTTTTTAAAGATTCAAAATCACCCGCAGGTGAAAGTAATTCAATTTTTTTCATAGTAATTCACCTTGGTTAAATATACCATAATTATATGTTTTTTTCAATTAAAAAAGAGTACTTTAGTACTCTTCTACTGGTAATGTTTCTACTTTACTTACTGATAATCTTCTAGGTGCTAAATAATCTCTTATAGAATTACAATCAATTCTAGAATATCCATATTCACTAGTATTAATATAAGCTTTACAAATAGTAGATTTTTTTCTTAATACTATATTAATTGAAGCATAATTCTTATCTTCATAATCATTAGTGCAATAGTTATAATAAGAACCTTTTCCTTTATTATTTCTAAATTCTTTTATAGCTTCTAAATCTAATTCTTTAATATTTCTATGTTTACTATTACATGTATCTAAATCATTATAATTACTCTTATTTATTAATTCAATTCTAGTTTTAGAAATTACTTCTCTCATTTCATTTTCTATAGTAGGATCTACTGGTTTTAATAATGAGATTACATTAATAAATAATACTAATATAACTATAAATATAATACCAAAAATAGTATATAAAACAGGTTTCTTTACTTTTCTTGGTTTACTATTTACTTTAACTTCACCATTTGATTCATTTTTTCTAAGTAAATAAATATTACTCATTTCCCATCTTAATGTTTTAATAGGAATAAATAATGAATAAATACCAAGTGTTATTATTGTTAATAAAACCCATCCTATTTTCTTTAAGAAGAATTCTAATATGCTTCCTCTAAATCTAACAACTTTTCTATTAATTATAGTATGTTCTAATTCCCATTTTAACTTAATAACATGCGCAATTGGGCTTAATAAACCAAATGAGAATACTGTTAATAAGAATGTTAATAAATTAATTAAGAAATATTCTCCTACTCCTCCAGTAAAGTAGCTATCACCAGTAACATTTTTTTCGTCTTCAAAGTATAATCTTGATGTTTCCCATTCTTTATATCTAGTTGGAACCCAGATAGAATAAATACCAAGTGTTATTATTCTAAAGAAATTCCATCTAAATTCTTTAGCGAAAAGCTCATCACCTTCGCCATTAAATTTAAGTCTTTTTCCATCAATAACAGTATGTGTATAAATATATTTATTTAATAAACATACTCCCCATGATCTTAAAACACCCGCTGAAATTATAGTTATAAAATCACATAAATAACTATAAGCAAATAATTCAAGTACAGTTCCATCAAAATATGAATTAGTCTTTGATTCAGTATTTACTTTATTATGTGTTTCTTTTTTTGAATCTACTAGAACAAATTCATCATCATAATTAGAACTATTTACTTCAATATCTTCATTCATATACTTCACCTCTATTATAACTATACCAAATAAAAAAAATAATAGCAATTAATAATTACTATTATTTAACCATTTCATCAATCCAATTTAAAAATTCCTTACTACCATTTTCAATATTAACATAAGAGATTTCTGCAACATAATAATCATGGATTTTTTTAATCTCATATTCTATTTCATTAAAAAGTTCTTTTTTAGTTCTAAAATCAATTTTATATTCTTTACTTTCTTCTAAACTATCGTTCCACCAATACTTTGAATAAACTTCCGAAACTTGCGCACCCGCAACTAAATGTTTTTCAAGTAAATTATTTATTATCTTATCACATACTTCTTTTTTATTACATAAAGTTGTAACTATAATATAATCATTCATTTTATTTAACACTTCCTATTTTGTTTAATGGCCATATTCTAAAATTAGCTTTTCCTAATATTTTTTCTTTTTTTATTGGACCAAGTACTCTACTATCTAAAGAAACTTCTCTATTATCACCAAGTACAAAATATGAATCACCTGGTACTTTTTCAAAACCAACTTCACTTAAATTAAAATCTTCAGTTATAGATGAAGTAAATGAACTATCTAATAATTTACCGTTCGCATAAACTTTATTATCTTTTATCTCAATTGTTTCATTAGGTAATCCTATTACTCTTTTAACTATTTTTTCCCCATTATCTCTTTTAACTACTACAATATCATATCTTTTTATATCTTCTTTTCTATATATAATTTTATTTAATATTAATACTTGTCCATCTTCTAATGTAACATTCATTGAAGGACCATCTACTCTAACAGGATCAAATATAAATACTCTAATAACTATAACTAAAAGAATTATAAAAACATAACTTATTATTTCACTAAATATACTTTTATTCTTTTCTTCCATTTTAATCTCCTATAAAAAATAAGGCCTAAGATTACTAATCTAAGACCTATACTTTTATTATTATTTTCTTTCTTTAATTCTATAGTTAGCAATCTTATCTCTTAAGAATCTTAATTTAGCTCTTCTTACTTTACCTTTTCTAACTACAGTAATTTTATCAATCTTTGGTGAATTAACAGGGAAAATTCTTTCAACACCAATACCTGCAGATTTTTTTCTTACAGTAAATGTTTCAGAAACTCCAGCACCTTTTCTTTCAGTACAAACACCTTCAAATGCTTGAATTCTTTCCTTGTTTCCTTCAATTATTCTAACGTCTACTCTTAAAGTATCTCCTACTCTAAATTCAGGAACGTTTGGATTGATTTGTTTCTTTGTGATTTCTCTAATAATATCCATTTTTTTACTTCCTTTCTCTATATTTATAACCAGCAATCATTAACCCGGTAAGCGGATTGCTTTTTAAACAACATTAATACTATCATAAAAACACTTAAATTGCAATATTATTTTATATTTATTTACATTTTTAAAGATAGAACCTTATCTCTTGTTATATTTGCTAAAGAAGATGGGCTAATCTTTCCATAATCGCTAGATTTAAATGATTTCATAAAATTAACAACAATATCTCCTGTTGGAACATACCATTTACCCATATTTTTTAAACCATTATAATTAATATAAGTTGGAACTATATTTACATCATTCTTATTTGCTGCAATAAATCCACCTTTTTTAAATTCCTTAACAGTATCATCTTTATAACTACATTCTCCTTCAGGAAATAATATTAAACCATTATTAATAACTTTATTTTCAATATCATCTAATTGTTTTTTCATAACTTTTACATCTTTAGTATCTCTATCAATTAAAACACAACCTATTTTTTCAATATAATCTTTTAATATAGGATACTTCATAAGTTCCTTTGCTGCTGCAAAAGGTATAGGTTTATTTATTAAACTAATCAAAACTATAATATCAAAAAAGTTTTGATGATTCGCTGTTATTAATAAATTATCATTTGGTATATTTTCAAGTCCATTAACTTCAATATTAACCTTAGTTTTTTTTAATAAATTTCTACATACTTTTTGACAAATATAATAATTGGTAATTTCATTATTTCCTAAATACTTCTTATTCTTATATAAATCTTCTATAAATTTTAATAAATAAAAAGTAGATGTAGCCATTATATTTCCCCCTTTAATGGTTAATAATTATTATATTTATGTATCTTTGATAAAATTAAAAAATAAAGTTTTATAAAATTTATTTTATTAGATTTTTTTACTAATTTATTAATTTTATTTTTATTAT
>JAFOMI010000053.1 GCA_017418945.1 Bacilli bacterium | reverse complement strand
GAAACTAAATGATTTATCATATTCTTCTTGTTCAAGGCCTAAATTAATTCTCATAACCTTTTTAATAGCATTTAATCCTTCTTGTGATGGGACAAATTCATATAAACCAGTACCTGCGACATGGTCCATAATTATTCCTCCACCACCTCTTAAGAATGTTCTTTGCATGCTTATTACATCATTACCATCAGTTAATGAATCTGTTGATAATAATACTTTCTTAAATATGTTATAGAAGCCTAATATTTGTTCTCTTGATAAATTAGTATCCATACTCTTACTTATAGTATCAAGAACATTATAGAATTGATCAACAGATCTTATTTCTTTAGCCCTCTTTAAGATTGCTTTTAAAACTAATTGTTGATTTTGGCCTCTTACAAAGTCACTTCTATCTCCTTCATTATATTCTTCACCACAAGTTGGATAATATTTTCTATTTCTTGCAAGTCCTAAAGCTGCTCTTCCATCTAAGTGTTGCATACCTTTTTTAACAAATACTGCATTATAGAATGTTCTATTTTCATCTGTTTCACAGAAACTATATGGAACATCAACATCAATTCCACCTAATGCATCAACCAAGTTCATTAAACCTCTAAAGTTGATTTTGGCATAATAATCTATATCAATATCAATGAAGTTTTGAACAGTTTCAATCATACATGAATCTCCACCTGAAGCAGCATGTGTAATTTTACTTAATGCATTACCATAACAAGTTATAGGAACATAAGTATCTCTTGGAATACTAAATAATGTTGCATTTAAAGTATTTGGATTAAATGTTACAACCATAATTGTATCTCCTAATGCTACTGCATCAGAAATATTTTCCTCTGGTGAATCAACACCAAGTAATAACATTGTAAATGGTTCAGTTACACTCTTTGTACTTACTTTAGTTGAATTAGTAACTCTTTTTTTCATTGTCTTTTTATATTTAGAAATTACTTTAACGTCATCTTTAATATTTTCAAAACTAGATAATCCAGAATATTTTTCTACATATCCACCTGATACAAATACTGCATCTACATCTCCTGAATATAAATCCTTAAGCATAGTAATATATTCATCATATTTTACTAAATTACTATCTGTAATATCTAATTTTTTAATAATAGTTTGCGCTAATACATAGCCTTCTGTATCATCTGTATCTGATATAATACCTATCTTTTTAGTTGATACAGTATCTTTTGTTACTTCTTTATTACTCTTTAATTTAATTAAAGCAGTTGAATAAGTTACTTCATTTTTATTTAAATTATCAATAGTACTAATACCTCTTGATATTAGTCTACTTGCATAAACCATTCCAAATCCTAGTAATAATAGAATAAAACTAAAAATTATTATTTTATATTTTTTAGGTTGGATTCTAAGTGAAAAATTCTTTTTAATTATATATAAAGTAAAGATTCCTAAAACTCCAATTAAAATATATCTTAATAAGTTTTCAACACCTGTTAACTTTAATAAGTTAAATATAAAGTATACAGTTGAAACAATAAACATTCCAACTACTACACTTGAGAATAGGCTTAGATTTTTATTTTTCTTTTTAAACATTCTTTTTTCTTCTTTAGTATATTTCTTTTTACTCATAAATCCTCCTATTCTTCCATTTTAGCAACTGATAATTTTTCACCATCAGTAACTATAGTAAGTGTTGCTTTATCTTGAAAACCATTTGAATTATCATATGTCCAATCAAGAGTAATTTCATAACCTTTACTATTTTCGCCTTGATTATATACATCAGATCCAAAAATTGATGTAGGATCTACTTCTTCAATATTACTTACATTTACTGATTTTACAGTTGGTAAATTTTGTTTAATATCACCATAAATATTATTACCAACTTGTTTATACATTCCATCTCTTGCATAATCTACAAAATCAGTTTGATATGAATTATAAACAAATTGTACTCCACCAATATCATTTTTACTTGTTTTATTTCCTAAATTAAAGAAATCAATAACAAATAATTTTGCAACTAATTCTGCATACTTTTTATTATCTACTTCTTTTTTACTTAATTCTTCTTTTAATTCAGTAAAAGTCTTTTTAAACAATTTAGTATCATTTTCATTAACTACATAATTAAAACTTTTTATTTCATCAACTACTTTTGGTTTAGATGCTGAATTGTCTTTCTTTATGAATTTATTGTAACCAAAGAATAATACTAATATTACTAAAACAGTAGTAACACATAGAATTAATTTCTTACGATTACTCATTCTCTTTTTCTCTTTTTTTACTTTTTTACTCATTTGCTTCACCCTCTACTCTATCCAATCTTTCCTTTTTATTCTCATTCTTTATTAAATCATATAAGATAATATCATTTGATATTTCTAGTTTTTTAGATGCTATTTCTGAATTCTTTGAAATAGTATCTCTATCTATAATTGCATTTGGATTTATAACTTTATATTCATCTTTTTGACTATTATAATAAATATCATTTGTTAACCAGTTTCCGTTTGGGAACGCTACTACGTTATTATCTAAACTCATAATATCACTTCCAAGTGAATATTTAGGAGTTAATCCAAACATATTGCTTAGAGTTGGTGAAATATCAACCATACCCATTGCTGTTGAAATTACTTTATTAAATTTAGTATCTTTTGTCCATATAATAAATGGAACTGATCTATTTAATTCATAATCATAATAATCAACATCACGATAGTTTTCATCATCTTTATCTAAAACACTATCTGTTTCTTTATCATAATTATATAGTCTAACATAATCAGACTTTGGTAATTTAGCATCATGGTCTCCATATAATATAACTACTGTATTTTCAAGTAATCCAGCTTCATCAAGTTCATTTATAAATTCACCAAGTGCTGAATCTGCATAATGAACTGATTTAAAGTAATTTCCTAGTTTAGTACCTTCCATATATGGGTATGTAACTTCTTTTGTAACTGGGTTACCATCAGCATCATTTTCTACTACTTCTTCTTTTATATTAGTTTCAAAATCTCCATATTTATCTACTGCATCAAATGGAGTATGATTACTAAGCATTATTGTAGTTGCTAGGAATTTACCTTTTTCATTATATTCTTTCTTTAAAATTGGTACTAATTGTTTAAAGAATTCTTTATCAGATAATCCAAGGCCAATTGTATTATCTTCAGTAACTTTAAATGAATTCTTACTATAGAATGTATTATATCCTAGTGACTTATGGAAATTATTTCTATTCCAGAATTCACCATTATTAGCATGGAATGATAAAGTATTATAACCTTTTTGATCTCTTAACATTTTTTGTAATGTTTCATATTCTCTATTCCAATAACTAACTGCTACTGCACCATTAGTAACAGGATATAAAGATGTAGCTAATGTAAATTCTGAATCAGAACTTGTTCCACTACTTGCTTGTGCATAGAAATTATTAAAATAAATTCCTTCATCTTTTAATTTATTTAGATTTGGTGTAACTTCTTTACCATTAAATGATTGATTAATAGCGGCATTTTGAATACTTTCACCATGTATTAGAACAATATTTTTTCCTTCAAAAATTCCTGAATAATCATTCTTTTCAAGTTTAATAGTATTTTCATCATAATATTCTCTAAATTTCTTAGCTGCATTATCATAACCAAATAAAGTATTAAATTTAGCATCTAAACTCTTAAACAAGTCATTTAATTGATATGTATAAACTCCAAATTTAGTAACTAAGAATTCTCTATTCCATTGTTTTGATAAACGACTAAATTCAACAGATGTTACTGTCATAAAGAATAATGCATATACAACTATTCCTGAAATAATAGTTCCAGTAAATCTTTTCTTTCTATTTTCTTTTGATCCTGCAAATTCATAATATTTTATTTTTCTTAAATGTCTATGATAAATAAGCATAAATATTAATTGCCATAAGAATAAGAAGTCTTTAAATTGTAAAACATTCTTAATAACTGCATCTCCAACATCAACAACAGTTAATGAAACTGCTATTAATGAAAATGATGCAAATGACATATAATATGTATAATATAATGAATTTACAATACATATTAATGTAAATATAAATGATATTACCATTAAGTATGTAAATTGTTTCTTTGTTTTAAATAAATATACAAATGAACCAAATAATAGAATTACTGCTAAATCCGCAAGTAAAGGTTTAATTGCAAAATAATTATGAACAGTAAAAAATCTAAGCAATGAAGCATTAATAAGATTACTAACAACAAATGCTATAAATTGCTTATTTGTATTTGCATATTCTTTATAATTAAATTCAACTATTTTATTTTTAATATTTTTAAATTTATTCGATATTTTTTTCATAATTACTCTCCTCGCATAACATATCAATTATATCACTTTTGACTATACTTTTCTATAAATTAAACCCTATTTATTCATAAATTTCTTATCTTCAATTGAATTTATAATCATTCCTATTACAAATACTTGTGATATTAAATATACCCAAAGCATCAAAACCACCAAATTTGAAGCACTACCATAATAAGTATTATATGATGCATAATGTGTTACATAAAAGGAATATATATATGTTAATAGAATCCAGAAAAGTGTTGTAAAGAAAGTTCCTTTATTAACAGTCTTACTATTTATTCTTTTATTTGGTGTTAAAGTATATATTAATTTTATTGTAAAGAAAATGACAAATAAAGAAATTGGCCATCTTAAAAAATTAAATGATTTTAATATATTATTTGTAATAAAACTAATTTCTTCAATTGTTCCAATTAATTCTAAAATCTTTTCTCCTAGAATTAATATAACTATCATAAAAATAAATAATAATATTAATAAAATTGTTATTATTAATGATTTTATTATATCTTGAATTGCATTTCTTCTAACACCATAAATACTATTAGATGCGATTATAATTGCTTTTGTACCACGAGATGCTAAATATATTGCTGATAAAACAAGAAGAACAATACTAAAATCAAGTACATGTTCTGAAAATAATGGAATAATAAGTTTACTTGTACTTGCTGGTAAACTTAATGTTATAAATTCAACAATATTATCAAATGATAATGAAAAAGCAGTTGCTATAATAGCAAACAATAGAATTATAGGTATTGCTGATAGCAACAAAAAGAAAGACAGATGGCCTGGTAAAACAGACATCTCTGGCTTTCTCATTATTGTTATTATATTGTTACAGAAATGCAAATATTTATCTTTTAAATTTTTCATTTCGTAAATCACCTATTCTATTATTTATTTGAAAGTGCATTAGCTTCCTTATTAGTTTTTACTTCTAAAACAGCTTCATTAATTGCATCATCAATAGTTTTTATATCATCAACTATCATACTATAACCTAATGTTGCACCAAAATTATATGGTAAAGTTTTAAATTCTTTATTAAGTTTTCTCATATATGCAATTACTTTATTTTCTTCATAACCAATCATATATATTAAGAACTCATCACCATTTGTTCTTACAATATCACTTTGTTCTAATTGATTATTTATAAGAATATTAGCTGCTTTTTTAAGAACCAAATCACCCTCTTGATGACCATAAACATCATTAATATGTCCAATTTTATTAACATCAACTATTATAATAGATTGAGGATATATTTTATTCTCTTGCCATTTTTCATAGTTCTTATTTAAATAATGTCTATTCTTTAAAGATGTTAAGCTATCAACATATTTTAATCTATCATTTTTACTTATTCTATTTCTATTATATTTAATTCTTAAATACATTAAACTTATAATAAGAATTACAAATAAACAAACTAAAATATAAATAAATGTTAAGTCAATCTTTTTACTATCTTTTCCTAATTTTACTTTTGCTCTTGCCATATATAAATCTTGTTGAATATTAGAAACATAGAATTTAAATAATCCATTAAAAGCTTTATTCTTATTAGTATTTAATATCATAAAATTAAAGTCTAAGTTCTTAGCTCTATCATCATAAATTAATTTAAAATTATTTAATTCAGAGTTTCTATAATTATCATATAAATTATAATCTAAAACTACTATACTATCTTGGTCTAATGAATTAAATAATGAACTTGCTTTTTTAAATGTTTTAACTTTTGCTCCATAATTAGAAGATATATATTTTGATAATGAATTATCAATCATCATAACTTCTTTATCCTTTAAATTTTTTAAAGAATGAACAGAAGTAGTAACATTATTTAAATGAGTTAAAATTACTATTCTTTCTGCATATGGAGAGAAAGTATAATCAAAATCATTTGTTAATGCATCAAAATTATAATAATTAAATGCTAAATCAATCTTTCCATTGTTTAAATTCTTAGTTAATTCTTTAACTGAATTAAATTCTTTTATTTTAAAAGTAATATTCATACTTTTTGCAAAACCATCTAAGATTTCACTATTATAACCTATAAAGTCATTATTAATCTTTGATTCATATGGTAAATTCTTAACATATCCATAAGTATATTCTTTACCTTCAAAGTTTGCGATAGTTTCATCGTCTACTTCTTTCTTATTAAAATATAAAGTTAATAATCTTTGGTTATAAGATTTATCTAAATTACTCTTACTCCATCTTGTATAAAATTTTCTTAATACACTATTTAATATTTTTTCATCGCCATTAATATTTAATATATAATTACTAGATAATTCAGAAATATTATCTACTATATAATAGTTATTTTCAAATATTTCATTAATATATATAGTTTTTGGAATAATGGCATATAAAATATCATTATTATTTAATGAAGATACTATTGAATCAATATTACTATATGAATTATAAATAATTAAATCAGAATCATCAATTGAAGATTTAATCTTATTTAAATCTGTTTCAAGTACACCAATAGTAACACCTTTTAAATCAGATATTTTTTTAACTTCATTATTATCTTTACTAATTAATACGTAATTGTCAGTATAGAATAATAATTCATTGTCTTTTAATGAACTATTATTAGTCATTTCAAAAACATATTTTGAAGCTGAAGATCCATTTGATTTATAAGGAATCATATTAAATTTAATTTCTGTTTCGTCTGTAAAATCATTTAAGAAATCAAAGAATACTCCTTCTCCTTCTTCACCAAATATTGGAACATCATTTAATATTGAAATATCTACAACTGTAGATTTATTCTTTTCAATCCATCTTTTTTCAAGTAGTGAAAACACACCATTTTTATCATTTTTCTTATTAACTGATACCGCTACCATAATAGTTAATACTAATAATAAAAATGGAATTATTATAAGCGCTACTCTTTTTCTATTTATACTTTTCTTTTTTTTCATAGTTTTTCACCCTACTACCAAACTATTCCACTAGTTTTCTTATTTTTATATCCCATAATAGGAAATTCTTTTTTAGCATCTTCTTTTGTTTCTTCATTCTTTTTAGAAATCATAAATTGAATATCATAAAAATCTTTTACTTTTTTTCCAACTACTTCTAATGAATCAGAAGCAATTTTCTTTGCATCATCTATGCTTGTATCTTTTTTAACATCAAAAATGATTGTAATTAATTTTCCTTCAACATTTAATTTACAACTTTCTACTTTTTCATCTTTTTTTATTTTATCTATTATTTTATTTTTTTCAGTTTTACCAAATGGAATAGAATTAATACCTTCTAACCTATCTCCATATTTCGATGAATTATTAGGTAATATCATTTTTATTCCTAGTAAAATAACAAATAATAATACTATACTAACTAGAACATAACCTAGTTTTATTTTTTTACCTTTTCTTATATTTATTTTCTTTAATATATTCTTCATTTTTTTAACTCCTTTAACTTTTTAATTATACTATCTTTATTATAAAAAAACAATAATCAGATGATTGATTATTATTTTAAAAGAGATGCTTTAAGCATTAAGCTGCTCTTTCAAACACTAAAGCCATAGCACCCTTTTTATCTAATAAAGAATTATGACTATTTAAATCTAGAGCAATTGATCTTTGTTTTCCATCACCATATGCATTTGGAATATTTATATCAATAATTTCAACGTTATTTGTTTGTCCTATATTATTTTTTTCTTCATTATTAACAGTAGTCACAGTAGGAACTTCTTCTGATTGTTTTAATAATGAATCTATTGAAATCATTCCGTCTAAATCAAGTGTTTCGATTGGAGCTTCTACAGTATTATTAATTGCTGGAATTGATGTTTTAGTTTCTACTTGTTCATTAGCAGTTTCTACTTTAACAGGATTAGTAATTTCTGGTTTTTCAAAAGTTACTGGTTCTATTGGTTCAAAAGTAACTGGTTCAATTTCTTCGAAAGATTTAGGTTCTTCTTTAATAGCTTCTGCTAAAGAATTAACCATATTAACTCTTTTATTTTGAACTTCGTTTAAAATTAAATTAACTGCTTCTTCAATTTTATTAATACCATTACATAATTTAGTAATATTATCATCTATAGCATCTAATTTTTCATTAATATGTTTATTATTATTTTCCTTAATAGAATCATTTCCTATAATTGATGGATTTTCAAATGTGTTAAAATCTTGATTCATATTATTCGCCACCTTTACATAATTTTGTTAAAACATTTTTTACTTGTTCCCATTCTTTATCATCACTAATCGTATCAAAATAATAGTTGCCATTTTCTACTCTTAGTTTAGATACATAATCTTTTACATTATTAGATGCATCTTTTTGATTAAAAGTATAGACAATGTAATCACTATTTAATTCATTAATTCTAAATATTTTTACTATGTCTGCAACTGCTTTTTGCCCTTGTGAATTAGTGATTGTTACCTTTCTATCCATACTAGCCTCCCTTATTATATATTAAAGTATATCATTTTTTTTAGGATTGTACAACCTATTTAATAAAAAAAGTTCTTACTCGCAAACGTAAGAACCTATTAAACCATCTTTCATAGTTATAATAACTACTCTATTATTATCACTATCAAAATAAATATCTTTTATATTATTATCTTTTATTATTTTTATAGTATTTCCTTTATAATTTAGAACCTTTATTTCATCTTTTGCTTTTAACACTAATATGTTTTTATAAAGACTATCTATCGCTAATTCTTCATTCTTAATACTAATAGTCTTTTTCTTATTTTTTAATACATTTAAAAATACTAACTTATTATTATCTTTATAAATAATATAATTTTTATAAATATCTATAAATGAAGACTTTCTTATTTCTTTAAAATTAGAATCTAATAAATAACTATTATTATCTTTTTTATATAAATAATATTTATTATTCTTTATATAAAAAGTTTTTGATTTATAATACTTTTTACTTTTAATATCATATAAATAATATGTTTTAATAATATTTCCTTTTTTTACTTTAGAATTTTTAACAATTATTTGTTCATCTAATTCTTTTATTATATTATTATTTTTATCAAGTAAAGTATATTTATTTGATGCCTTAACTGTTTTATATTTATTATTAAAAGAAACATATTCATTTCTTGGATAATTATCTTCACTTATTTTCTTTCTAATTCCACTTTTTAAAATAATATACTTATCATTCTCATCTTCTATAAAGATCTTTTTTTCAACTCTATAATCATTGAAACCTGTTCCAATTATCTTTTCAATATTAGGAAAAAAAGTATAATATTTTTTACCTTTTTTTATAATATAAAACTTATTTTTATTCTTTACTTCTTCTTTTATAACAGAATCTTTTAAAATAATATTTCCTCTTTTATCAATTATATATTTATTGTTAACATTAAAAAGTTTATTTCCATTAAATGATTCTATTTTATTTATATTCTCTAATACAACATTACCTTTATAATCTAATACTTTATCATTAGATTTAAATAAATAGCTATTTAATGAATATACATCATCTGATGAAAAGAATAAATCATTTTGAGTATTATATACATAATATTTATCTATATAAATAACATAATAATTTTTAGTTACAGAAATGATATTTAAATTAGAATCATCAAAAATAGAATATAATTTATTACCATTATTATCATATACTTCGTATTCACCATCTTTATAAGCATATAAATACTTAGTTTTTTTATCATAATTAACAGATTTATATTTATTCTTAATAATACTTTTTACTAAAGATATGTCATTATTGCATTTAAATATATTAATAAATGAAAAAAGTAATACTAAAAAAGATATAAAACAAGTTGAAACAATAATTTTTTTAATGAATCTTTTTTTCATATTAAACCCCTTTCTATTTTAAATTAATATCAAGAACAATTGGACAATGATCTGAACCCATTACATCATCTAATATTAAACTATCTTTTACTTTATCAATTATACTTTTACTTGTTACAAAATAATCTAATCTCCAACCTATATTATTTTCTCTTGCTCTTCCCATGTAGCTCCACCAAGAATATTTTTCTTTTGTAGGATTAAAATATCTAAAAGTATCAATAAATCCACTATTTAAAAGTTCAGTAAATTTACCTCTTTCTTCATATGTAAAACCTGCATTCCCAATATTTGATTTTGCATTTCTTATATCTATTTCTTCGTGTGCTACATTTAAATCACCGCACATAATAACAGGTTTCTTTTCTTCTAACGCTTTTAGATATTTTCTTATTTCATCTTCCCAGACCATTCTATAACCAAGTCTACTTAAATCTCTTTTAACATTTGGTACATATTGAACTACTAAATAAAACTCTTCGAATTCAAGAGTAATAACTCTTCCTTCATGGTCATGTTCTTCTATTCCTAAACCATATGTAACATTTATAGGTTTTATTCTAGAATAAACAAGTGTTCCTGAATAACCTTTCTTTTCTGCTGGATTTAGATACATATAATAACCTTCTGGTTTATAATCAAATTGGTCTTCTAATACTTTTGATTCTTGAAGTGCATAGATATCTGCATCTATACTCTTAAAAAAATCATCAAATCCTTTTTTTAAACACGCTCTAAATCCCGCTACATTCCACGATACTATCTTCATATTCTTTACTCCTTACATACATTTTAACATATTAATTAAAAGGTTTAAATCTATTAACAAACTTTTCTACTTGCTTTATAGCATCCATTCCTGAAGTCGTAATACCACCTGAATAACCAGCACCTTCTCCAACAGGATAGATTCCTTTAATATTACTTTCACCAAACTCATCTCTTAATATAGTAATTGGTGAACTAGTTCTTGATTCAATTCCTAGTAAAACAGCATCATCATTTTCAAAGCAAGATATTTGTTTCTTAAAAAATGGCATTGCTTCTTTTATTGATTCTGATACATATTCTGGAAGTAAATCATTTAAATTACAACGAGAATAATTACCTTTAGTTTCAATATGATCTATTTTATTACTAATTACATTGTTTTTAAAATCAATATATCTTTGACAAGGTATATTTCCTTTTCCTAACTTATATGCCTTTTCTTCTAATGCTCTTTGAAATCTAACACCATCAAATAATTCTTCTCCATAATCTTTACTATTAACAGTAACAACTATTGCACTATTTGCATAACCAGAATCTCTTTTATAATTACTCATACCATTAATAGCAAGTCTATTCTTTTCAGAAGATGCATTTACTACATATCCACCTGGACACATACAAAATGAATATACTCCTCTATTATCTTTAGTATTATAAGTTAGTTTATATGATGCAGATCCTAATTTATCATAATATTCTCTATATAAACTCTTATTTATATCTTCTTGTTTATGAATAATTCTAACACCTACCGCAAATGGTTTTGATTTCATATATAGACCTCTTTTACGTAACATTTCATATGTATCTCTTGCACTATGTCCTATTCCTAAAAAAAGAATATTAGTTTTTATTTCTTCATTATTATTAACAATAATACCCTCTAACTTATTATCTTTAATAATTAAATCAGTTAATTTAGTTGAATATCTAAATTCTCCACCCATACTAATTATTCTATTTCTCATATTAATAACAACTTCTCTTAATTTATCAGTACCTATATGTGGTTTATAGTCATACATTATTTCTTCTGGTGCACCGCATAAAGTAAATATTTCAAAAACTTTTTTCATTCTAAAATACTTATCTTTTACAAGAGTATTTAATTTACCATCAGAAAAAGTACCTGCACCACCTTCTCCAAATTGAACATTAGATTCTTCATTTAAAATACTATTCTCCCAAAAAGAAGAAACAGTTTTTACTCTATCTTCTATTTTTTCTCCTCTTTCTATTAATATAGGATTATAACCATACATAGAAAGCATATATCCTAAAAATAATCCTGATGGGCCTGTTCCTACAATAATAGGTCTACTTTTTAATTCATCTTTTCCAGTTATATTTAATACATATTCTTCTTTTGGAGTTTTAATTATATTTTTATTTCTTTTTAATACCTTTTCTTCATTTAATACTTTAACATCAAAAGTATAAACATACTTAATTTCTTTTCTAGCATCTAATGACTTTTTTACTATTTTATAATCTAACACTTTTTCTTTTATTTCTTTTTCAATTTTATTAATTATATTTTCTTTTGTATCTTCTAAAATACTTATTTTAATGTTATTAATTCTTATCATATATTAGTCCCCGCAATTAAACCTGTTACAAAAGCAATTGTTAAATTATATCCTCCACAATCACCATCTAAATCTAAAAGTTCACCAACTACATATAGTCCTTTTACCTTTTTAGATTCCATTGTTAATGGATTTATTTCATTAAGATCTAAACCACCCTTTGTAACTTGAGAATTATCAAAAGATTTAGTTCCAATAATATTGACTCTATAATTAAATAAATTATTTATTAAATCTTCTTTTTGTTTATTTGTTATTTCACTATATTTTTTATCTTCACTAATACTAGATATTTTTAATAATACTTTAACTAACTTATAATTTAAGAATCCTTCTAATCTTTCAAAAATAGTATTTGATGAAGACTTCATAAATAAATCAAAATCCTTAATAGAAATTGGCATAAAATTAATTAATATATATTGATTATCATTTTTATCATCTAATCTTGAACTTAAATTAAATGTACAAATACCACTAATTCCATAATCAGTAAATTGTAATTCACCTATTTCTTTTTTTACTATTTCATTATTCTTAAATAAGGTTAATTTAGATTCACATCTTATACCACTTAATTCTTTTAAATATTTATTATTTGATGTAATCTGTACAAGACTAGGACTTAATTTAGTAATATTATGATTAAAATCTTTTAATAATTCATATCCTATTCCATCTGAACCAGTTTTTGGATAAGCCATTCCTCCAGTTCCAATAATTATTTTATCAAATTCTAATTCATCATTAATAATAAACTTATCATTATATTTTTCAATTTTATTTACTAAGTAATCTGTTTTAATATTAACATTTAATTCTTTTAATTTTCCAATTAATAAATCTCTAACTGAACTTGCATGATTAGAATATGGATAATAATAACCATTCTTTACTTTTGAAAATAATCCAAGTCTATAATAAAAGTCTACAACTTCTTTTATATTTTCTTTAGTTAATATTTCTTTTATATAAGATTCATTACTAGAATGAAATTTATCTAAAGACATATCTTCATTAAAATAATTACATCTTCCATTTCCTGTTAATAAAAGTTTTTTTAATAATGATGGATTTCTTTCTAAAATAGTTACTTCAGAGTTTTTTGATGCATAAATTGCAGAAATAACTCCACTATAACCTCCTCCTATTATTCCAACTTTAATCATAATATACCCCATTTCTACTTACCTATTATATCATATAAAGAATAAAAAAAGAGATTAATCTCTTCTTCTATTTGTAAAAATATATATTAATCTTAGTATTTGTAAAATACTTGAAAATAATCCTGCGACATAAGTAAAAGCTGCCGCTCTTAACATACTTTTAGTTCCTTTTTGTTCTTCTTCACTAATTAGATTCATTTCAAGAAGTACTTTATTAGCTCTTCTTGATGCATCAAATTCTACAGGTAAAGTAATTAATTGAAAAACTACTGCAAATGATATTAAAACAATACCTAAAATAAATAATTTAGTTAATGATGCTCCTATACTAATAACAATTGCAATATATCCAAGTTTATTTCCTATATTAACAAAAGGTACTAAAGTATTTCTAACTTTAATTGGAAAATAACCATCTTTATATTGTATTGCATGTCCACATTCATGTGCTGCTACTGCTGTAGATGCAATACTTTTTCCTTCATAAATATCTCTTGATAAATTAATAGTTCCATTACTATTATTATAATGATCTGTTAAATTTCCTGATATTTCATTAACTGTAATATCATCTAAATCATATTCTTTTAAAATTTTAGATGCTATTTCATATCCACTTAATTCACTATTAATATCACTTTTCTTATAAAAACTATATTTAATTGATAATATTAATTGTGATAATCCTGTTATTAATAATGAAACTAAAATAAACATTACTTCCATTCTATTACAGTTCCTTCCCTAGTATCTTTAATACTAACACCAAGATCTTCTATTTCTTTTCTAATTTTATCTGCATTTTCATAATCTTTTTCTTTTTTATAATTATTTCTTTTTATAATCAATTCATTTATTTTTTCTTCTAATTCTTTATCAATTTCTTCTTTTTTTAATAAATCAAGTGATAATACTTTATCAAAATTTTCTATTAATTTTAATTTAGTATCATTACCAATGTTCGCTTTTAAAACATCATATAATACTGTTATAGCATTAGATGTATTTAAGTTATCACTTAAAGCTTCTTTAAATTTATCATTGTAATTATTAAAATCATCTTCATTATAATTTCCATCATAAGAAATAGATAAAACTTTATTTTTTAATTTATTTAAAATATCTTCATTTTGCTTTAAAGCATCATAAGAGAATACTAATTGTTTTTTATAATGTGAATTTAAACACATAAATCTATATGCTAATGGATTATATCCATTTTCTTTTAACTTAGATACTGTTAAAATTGCTCCTGTTGATTTACTCATTTTACCTGTTTCATCAAGTAAGTGTTCATTATGAAACCAATAATTACACCATTTATGTCCTAAATAACTTTCACTTTGTGCAATTTCATTTGTATGATGAGGGAATATATTGTCTACTCCACCACCATGGATATCTAAATATTCACCTAAATACTTAATTGATATTCCAGTACACTCAATATGCCAACCTGGATATCCTCTACCAAATGGAGAATCCCATTGTAATTCATGATTTTCAAATTTAGATGATGTAAACCAAAGAACAAAATCATTTTGATTTCTTTTATTACTATCTTCTTCTACGCCTTCTCTAACTCCTACAACCATTTCATCTTCTTTATGATTAGTTAATACATAATAATCTTCTAATTTAGTTGTATCAAAATATATATTTCCTCCAGATTTATATGCATAACCAGTTTCTAATAATCTTGTAATAATTTTAATATATTCATCTATATTTTCAGTAGCTCTTGAAACTATTTCAGGCATCTTACAATTAACTAATTCAAAGTCTTTAAAGAATGCTTTAGTATAAAAGTCTGCGATTTCCATAGCTGTCTTATGTTCTTTTTTTACTGCTTTAAGCATTTTATCTTCACCAGAATCAGAATCAGATGTTAAATGACCAACATCTGTAATATTCATACATCTAGTAACTTCGTATCCTAAATATCTTAAAGTTTTATCTAGAATATCATGTCCTATATAATTTCTTATATTACCTATATGAGCATAACTATATACTGTAGGTCCACAAGTATACAATTTAACTTTTCCTTCTTCATTAGGAATAAATTCTTCAATCTTTCTTGTTAATGTATTATATAATCTCATTGTATCACCTTCATTAATACATTAAATTATAACATATTATTTAAAAAAAGACTATAAACTAATTAACTAAATATAATATTTACTAATCTATTATCTAGTTCCTTTTTTATAGTTTTATATAATTTTCTAGCACCATATTTTTTATACTCACTTTTTTCTTTTATTCGTTCTATTTCATCTAAAGATAATTTAATAAAGCTTTTTGTTTTTTTATTATATTTCATTATTTCATTATAAATAATTTTATTAATATCACTTTCTTTTAAATCTTCTAAATTAATCACATCATCTACTCTATTAGTAAAACTATTTAATCCAATTACTTCTTTTTCTTCTTCATTAAAACCTACTCTTTGTTTCTTTAAAATATTATTTGTAGTCATTAAAATAACTACATTATCGAATCTTATCTTATTGCCTTTATTATCTAAACAATATCCTTCATCTATAATATTTAAAAAGAAATCTATTATTGATTTATGTGCTTTTTCTATATCATCTAAAATTAAAATTGAATATGGAAAATCTCTTATTTCTTCTAAAAGATTTTTATCATCATTATATCCTATATAGCCCGCTGGAGAACCAATTAATTTATTAATACTTTCACTTAATGAAAATTCACTCATATCAAGTTTGATAACATGATTACTTAATAATGATGCATATTTTTTTGATAAAAACGTTTTACCAACACCAGTATTACCACTAAATAATATAGAATAACATTTATCATTATCTTTAATTCCTAATTTAATTTTTTTAGTATTTTCTATTAACGAATCTATTGCCTTTTCTTGACCTATAATTTTACTCTTTAAATTCTTTTCAATCTTAGTTATTTCATTAAATATATTTTTCTCTTCAAGTACAATTGGTATACCACTTTTAGAACTAATTACATCTTTAACATCATTTAAAGAAACTTTTTTGATTCTCTTATTTCTTAAAATATTTAATTCAATATTATCTCTTTTATTTTCCAAAGCAAGTTCTTCTTCTTTAATATCACATGCTTTTTTATAATTCTTTTCATTTAATGCTTCAGTCTTTTTCTTTTTCATACTTTTTATTTTCTTATTAATAATATTTAATTCTTTTTCTTCTTTTATTTCTCTTAAAGAAACTCTTGATGAAACCTCATCTAATATATCTATTGATCTATCAGGTTCATATCTATCATAAATATATTTAGAACTTAAATTTATTATTTCATCTATTATTTGATCAGAAATAATTACTCCATGATAACTTTCATAAATAGGTTTTATATTTATTAAAATATTTTTTAATTCTTTTTTATTTGGTTCTTCAACCATTATCTTTTGAAATCTTCTATCTAATGCTTTATCTTTTTCTATGCTTTGTTTATATTCAGTTAAAGTAGTAGATCCAATTACTTTTATAAATCCTCTTGCTAAATATGGTTTCAATATATTAGATGCATCTATAGCTCCTTCAGAAGAACCAGCATTTACGATCGTATGTATTTCATCAATAAATAAAATAATATTTTTATTCTCATTAAGTTCTTTTATTATTTTTTTTAATTTTTCTTCAAATTCTCCTCTATATTTAGTACCAGATAAAATAGATGCCATATCTATAGAAATAATTGTTTTATTAATTAAGGAACTAGGTACTTCATAATTATTTATTCTTCTTGCTAAATTCTCTACAATAGCTGTTTTACCAACACCTGCATTTCCTACTAAAACAGGATTGTTTTTAGTTCTTCTACATAATATTTCTATAAGTCTATTTGTTTCATTTTCTCTTCCTATTACTGGATCTATTTTATTATTTTTAACTTCTTCATTTAAATTAACTCCAAGTTCATTAAGTAATAATTTTTTACCTTTTTTCTTTTTATTCATATTATTAATTTCATAATTTATTTTATCTAAATTTATTGATAAACCTACTAATAATCTATATGCGACTCCTTCTCCTTCATTTAAAATTGATAAAAATAAATTTGTTATTGTAATTTCTTCATTTAAATCTTTTGCATCTACTACTACTCTTTTTAATATATTTTTTAATAAAGGGGTATATAAAAACCAATTATTCCCTTCTTTTCCAATACCCACAGTCTTAACTAGTTCTTCTTTAAATACTTTGTATGTTAATCCATTCTTCTTTAATAATTTAGTTAAATCATTATTAATTGATAGAATTCCAAGTAATAAATGTTCACTACCTACAAACGGATGATTTAATTTTGACATTTCTAGATTCGCAAGCGCTAAAGCTTTTCTTGCTTCTTCACTGAATTTACCAAACACATGAATTCCTCCTTAATTACATTCTATGTTTGTTATGGTATTTTTAAGAATAAATATACAAAAAAAGTATTAACTAATAGTCAATACTTTTATAAAAGTTATACTTTTTTTCATATGTTTTAATCATGTCACTATCAAATGGTATATCTTTATTATTAAATCTATTAATAAGCTCTGTTAATTTAAATGATAATATATCTTGTAAATCTTTTGGATACTTCATTAATTTTTTATGATATTCATATTCTTGTTTATCTAATATTTTATAAGAATCATCTGGAAATATTCTAAGATCTAAATCATAATCAATAAATTTAATAGTTTTGTTATCTATAACTACAGGAGATGCGATATTACAATAATAATAAATTCCATTTTTCTTTAATTGTGCGACTACATTATACCAATTATTTTTAAAATAAAATAGTATTGCTGTTTCTCTTGTATACCAGCTTTTACCAAACATTTTTGTTACTTTTGTATTCTTATTACCAAATACATAATAATCTTCTGTTTCGTCTAATAAAATTGCTTCATCCCATGTTTTATATAATTTACCATTATGTTTATAACCATGTATTTTGTATCTTTCACCCTTCTTCATATTTTTCTCCGTTCTTAAGTATTATACTCTATTTTTAAAATAAAAAAAAGGAATATTTAATATTCCTTAAATTATCTTGCAAGTTCAATAGCTTGTTTTAATTGATTATCATTTTCTCTAATTGGATTATTATTATATTCATCACTTAAAGTAACTTCATAATCTGGAGTTACACCAACATCATTAATGCTATTTCCTTTACTAGTTAACCATTCTTGTACTGTATATTTTATTAATGTATTATTTGATAAATCACTTGTTTCTTGAACAGTTCCTTTACCATAAGTTTTTACTCCAACTAAAGTAGCACCATATTGTTCTTTCATCGCTGAACACATTATTTCTGATGCAGATGCACTATTTTCATCAACTAGTATTATAACTTTATAATCTCTTTTTGTATTATCAAGTGCATAATATTTTTTAGTGCCTTTTCTTGTCTTCATTTGATATATAACTTTACTATTATCTAGGAAATCATTAAGCATATAAGTAACTGTCGATAAATATCCTCCACTATTACCTCTTAAATCTATAATTAATGATTTCATACCTTTAGATTCTAAACCTTCTAAAGCATTTTTAAACTGTTCTGCTGTTTTTTCTCCAAAAATACTAACAGATATATATCCTATATTATCATCTAACATTTCTGAACTAACTGATAATAAATTTACATTATCTTTTTGTAATTTAATTTCTACTTCTTTTCCATCTCTTCTAACAACTATAGTTGCTTTTTCTTTTTTCTTACTCTTTAAATTAGTAGCTATTTCAGTAACAGTTAAACCTTTAGTAGATTTACCATCTATACTTACAAATATATCTCCTTCTTTTAATCCATACTTCTTTGCAGGAGAATCATCAAATACTTTACTTATCATAACTTCATCTTCACTGATTTGAGTTATTTGAGCACCAATTCCATAATATTGACCTGAAAGTTCTGTTTCAAACTCATTTTTAGCATTCTCATCAAAGAATACAGAATGCTTATCATTTAATGATTCAAGCATACCATTAATAGCTCCATTTATAAGTGTTTCATCATCTATATCCTTATAATAATTTTCTTTTATAATTCCATAAGCCTCATATATTGGCTCATACATAGTTTTATCTGTATTATCTTTAACTACATTTTTTACATAAAAACTATTTAAAAAATATGTTCCAAAACTTCCTATTAATAATCCTATTAATAAAAATAAAACATATAATACTATTCTTTTTACATTACTCTTCATATTATCACCTATTTAATCATAACACAAAAAAAACTATTATAAAATAGTTTTTTTAATTTTTGAATACGTTTTTAATTGCGTCTTCTCCTTCAATATAATCAACAATCTTTTTATCACTAATCTTTATTAAAGTTGGACTAACTATCTTTAAATCAGAATAACTTTGAGCATTACTATTACCATTTTCAGTTACTATAAAATTACCATTTAACTTAGTTTCACTATCAACAACATATACTTTTAAAGCATTTTCTTTTCCAGTATAAGCATTTTTCCATGTACCTAAAATACTGTTTTCTTCATTCTTATTATAAACTAAAACATAATATTCGTTTTCTTTTTGATCAAATATTTCTCCCGCTAATATAGTTTTGTTATCTATAGTAACATCACTTGTCTTCTTATCTTCTTTCTTATTAAATGTAATAGTTTTATTAACAAAGATTCCAACGATTAAATAACCTATTATTAGTAATATTAATAATATTAATAAATAAAGAATAAATCTACTTACATAATTAGTGTCTTCAACTATATTTTTTTCTTTTTTCTTTTTTTTCATATCTCTTAAAACTTGTTTTCTATTCATACTATCACCAAAATAATTATAACATAAATGTAAAAAAATAGATATAAAAATCTATTTCATTACCGCAACTGGAGAAATACTTTCTGCAACCTGCATCATTTCTTCTTCAGTCATATTATCTGATGATATGTAATACTCAATTCCATTAGATATAAAATTAATAGAATTATCTGAAACTGCTCCTACAGAGTCTAATATAAATTCCATTCTTCCCATTACAGGAATATCTTCTGTATCATCTTTACTTACTGTTTCTTGTACTAACATAAATGGTGTTTCTCCTGAAAATGTTAATATAACTCTATCTCCATCTTTTTTGGATATTTTTTCTTCTTTTGATAAATATGTTCCACTTGGTAAATACATAGGATATATTGTATCTTCTATTTCAGAAATAGTCTCTTTAGTTTCAGTATTATCCTTTTTTAAATTTTCTTTTAAATCAAAATACTTATCATTAAAAGCTGCTTTTTTATCAATTTCATTAAATACCATTCTCATTTGCATTTTATTATCATCATCAAATACTTCTACTTTCTTAATATTTAAATTCTTATCTAAATATATCTTTTCTTTAACTAAATTTTTATTATTAGAATACGCTAACTTACATTCTATTATATATTCATTATTTTTTTCTACTAGTTTTAAATTAGTATCATTTTTAATATCATTAACTAATGATTCTAATAAATATACTTGAGAACTATTCTCAGGCCAATTACTTTGAAATTTAAAACTTTTATTTAATCTTGGTGTTAAAACATAAACACCATCATCATTTTTTAAAATAATTTGTTCATAATTATTATTCTTATTTATTAAACTTACTCTATAATTATCTTTATAATTTGATGTTTCTACTTTATATCTATATGTATTATCGCCATTATATATTTGTAAATCACCTATAACATGATATCCTTTTATAGAACTAATATCCTTTTCTAAATCTCTTTTAATTGTATTCTCATTATACTTTTTACATCCTGTTAAAGTACAAACAAAAATAAATAAAAATAACATTAAAAATATTTTTTTCAAAATTCCACCTCTTCTTTTTGTTTTACATTAAAATTATATTAATAACAATTTTTAAATATTCATGAATAATAATAAAAAAAATGATTATTATAATTAATGTATAATAAAAGGAGGATTATATGAGAACATTACGAATAATATCTTTATTACTTGTAATTATTGGTGCGATTAACTGGGGTCTAATCGGTTTATTTGATTTTAACCTTGTTTCACTAATATTTGGTGGTGTAGAAAGTTCACTTACAAGAGTAATATATATTCTTGTAGGTATATCTGGTCTATTAAGTATTAAAGAATTAGTAGACTTATTTGAAGATTAAAAAGATATAGATTAAATCTATATCTTTTTTAATACTTTATATCAAGTAAATATAAACCTTCAGCTCTTGCTGTCTTTGTAGAAACTTTCTCTTTAGATTCTAAATATAATTTTATTTTTCCTGCTTCTATTTTATGAAGACCTACTGATATTAAATATCCACACATAATTCTAACCATATATTTTAAGAATCCATTACCAGTAAAACTAATAATTAAATAATTATCTTTTTCTTCTATTTTTGCATCATATATAATTCTTATGCAATTATCTTTCTTATCTTCATTTGAACAAAATGCTGAAAAATCATGTTCTCCAATAAAATCTTTTATTTCTTTTTTCATAATTTCAACGTCTAATTCTTTACATAACTGACATACATAATCTTTTTCTATTGGATTATATTCTCCTAGATTAATTTTATAAATATATGTTTTTTCTTTCAACATATATCTAGGATGAAAATCATCAAAAGTTTCTTCAACATCTATTATATGAATATAATCATGAAGTCTACTATTTAACGCTCTTTTCAATTTATATGGAGTTATATTAACACCTATATCACAAGATCCAACTTGTTTATATGCTGAAACTCCTTTATCAGTTCTTCCAGAAGAAGTAAACTTAGTTTCAACATTATTATTTATTTCTTTTAAAGCATTCTCAATCTTACCTTGAACTGTATTATCAATTCCTTTTTGCTTTTGATAGCCATTAAATTTTGATCCATCATAACTAAATGTTACTTTATATCTCAATATATCATCTCATTTCTCTATATATTGTTTTTATTAATTCATTAACTGAATCAACATTATCTAAATTAATACCTTTTTCTTTCATTTTATTAATAAAATAAACTATATTTGGTACTCTAATATTCTTTTCTGTTAATATATTTATATTATCTAACAAAATAGTTTTTTTACCTTTCAATAATACTTTTCCATCATCTATTATAATTACATCATCTATAAATTCATATATATCATCTATATTTGAAGTAACTATAAATATATTTTTTTTAAAAAATTTCTTTAATTTTATTATTAACTTTAATATCTTTTCTTTTGTCTTATTATCAAAAGAATCAAGCATTTCATCAAATACAATAGTTTCTGGATTATATAATAATACTGATGCAATTAATACTTTTGCAAGTTCACTTTCACTTAATTCATATATATTATTATCTAAGATACTGTCGTCTATTTCTAGCATCTTAATTATTTCTTCTCTTCTTCCTTCTAATTCTCTTATTTTATAATTATAAAATCTATCATAATACTCTATTTGATCAATTACTTTAATAGAATTAATTATATTAAAATTAATAATTCCAACTTTACTACTTTGTTTAAATTGATTTATAAATGTAGATTTACCTGATCCACTATTTCCAACAATACCTACAATTGTATTTCTTTTATAAAATTCTTCTATTTGCATAATTCACCTACTAAATCTTCAATTGTAAAACAATCTTTATCAATTAAATCATACATCATTAATTTATTAGATACTTCAACTTCCCAAGGATATTTTAATCCTTCTTTATTTAAATCTATTTCTTTAATAAAATTTTCATAATTACCATCATAATCAATTTTACCATTTTTTAATAATAGTACTCTATCTGAAAATCTTAAATCCTCCGGATTATTAGTTGTAGAAATAATTGTAATTCCATTATTACTTGCAAAATTCTTTAAATAAGAATATAATTCTTTTCTTTTATCTATATCTAATTTTGAAAATGCATTATCAAGTACAATTAACTTTGGTTTTTTAATAATTGCTTTTATAAGAGCAATTATTTGATTTTCAGCATAAGATAGATTTTGTACAGTCATCTTTTCTAAATATAATAAATTAAATTCATCAAGTAATTTCTTTACTTTATTTACTTCAAACACACTAACATTTCTTTTATCTTGAAGTATTTCTTCTAAAACAGTTCTTGAAAAGAATTCATTATATGAAGAAATAACAGTATATCTTTGCATTATTTCTTCTATATTAAATTTATTTACTTCAATATTATCTACAGAAACCTTAGAATCTGTTATTATTTGTCCACTAAGTATTTTCAATAATGTACTTTTACCAACACTATTTTTTCCTACTACTGTAACAAATTCATTATATGGAATAGTAATATCAAGGTCGTGAAAAATATTTTTATTTTTTACTTTATAGTTTAATTTATGAGCTTCAATAATATTCATATTCTTCACCTCTAAACAAGTTTATATTATATATTATATTGCAAAAAAAAGAAATTACTTTTTTAGTAATTTCTCAAAATTATAAATTTTGTTGTTTATTTCTTATATTTTCTTCAAATTGTAATGATAATTCATTTAATAAATCATTATCTGTTACTGGAGTTAAAATTGTTTTCCCATTTCTAACTTCTTGTAATACTATTTGTATATCATTCTCATCTTCAACATTTAATATTAAATCATATGTATCAAATTGATAAAGTAAATCTTCTAAAACAAAATATCGTTTTCCATCTTTTAATGTAACAATTTCATATTTTAACTTTTCCATAAATTCACCCCTTAATCTCTTATCGCTCTAAGATAAGGAAATACATGATTTTCCATTATATCTTCTGATTCATATATTTCATTTATAACTTCTTTAACAGATTCATGAGAAATAACTTCATTATCATATGATTCTTCAATTGTTGGTTTAAGTAAATCTTCATTTGGTAAATCATAATTTGTATCAATCTTTGGTAATTCAAAATCAAGGTTTAAATCAAATTTTGGTTCTTCAGGAACTTCTGCCTTTTTAACACCAATAGTTTCTAAAACATCATCAAGTTCAGTCTTTCTAGAATCATATTCATTATTTAATGCTTCTTCTAATTTATTTTTTTCTTCTTCTAATGCTTTTGCTAAAGTTTCATTATCTTCACAAGCTTTGATAGCTTCTTCAATCGAATTAATTTTAGAATTATAAGTTTTAGATATTTCTTTTAAAGAATCAATATATTTAACTTGTTTACTTTGTTCATCAAGTTTAATTTTTTCTACTCTTGTTTTTTCTTCATTAATTTCATTTTCTCTTTTAGAAAATTCATCAAATGCTTTTTCTTTTTCTTTTTTTAATTCTTCTTCAAAAGCAGCTAATCTATCACTAAAACTTTTTTCACTATCTACTTTTTCTTTTTCTAAAGCATTCATTTTTTCATCTAAATTTGATAATGTTTCATCTATTTTATTTAAAGTACTTTCATCTTTTTCTAAATATATCTTTAAATTTTCAGGAATACTATTTTCTAGTACTTCTTCATTTTCTTCAATAATTACTTTTTTGTCCATTATAAAGACACCTCTCTTTATTCTATATAAAGTATAACAATTATCTGTTTTTATGTCAATGAATTTAACCTATTTAAGACTTAATTTTTTTGTAAAAAATAAGTCACAATTTTAAACATTTAGAATAACATACTATAGTGTAAGGAGATAAATATGATTAATGAAATTATGTCATTGAATCCAATATTTCAAGCATTAATTGCAGGTCTTTTTACTTATGGAATAACAATACTTGGAGCATCACTTGTATTATTTATGAAAAAAATAAATAAAACATTCATGGATAGCATGCTTTCTTTAGCAGCAGGTATTATGATAGCAGCATCATTCTTTTCTTTAATATTACCTGCGATTAATACTTTAGAAGAATTAAACATGGTAAAATGGTTTCCTTTATCTATTGGATTTATGCTAGGAGGAATATTTTTATACTTTGGTAATAAAATTTATGAACTAAAATCAAAAAATAAAAATAATACTAGAATTAAAAGAAGTGCATTAATAATCTTATCTATAACTTTACATAATATTCCTGAAGGAATGGCTGTTGGTGTTGCTTTTGGTTCTATATTATATGGAATCAAGGGAGCTAGTTTATTATCAGCATGGTTAATAGCTCTTGGAATAGGATTACAAAATTTCCCGGAAGGAAGTGCTGTTAGTATACCTCTAAGACGAGAAGGTTTTTCAAGAAAAAAAGCATTCTTTTTAGGGCAATTAACAGGAATAGTTGAACCAATATCAAGTGTGATTGGTGCAGTACTTGTAATGAAAGTTAGATTTTTAATGCCTTTATTATTATCATTTGCAGCTGGTGCAATGATATATGTTGTAACCATGGAATTAATACCAGAAAGTCAGACAAATAAAAAGAAAGATTTAATGGCTATATTTACAATAATTGGATTTACAATAATGATGTTTTTAGATATTACATTAGGATAAAAAAAAGAAGTGAATAATCACTTCTTTTAACAAAGCTTAATGTTATACTAATTCTAGAATAACAACTAAAGCGTCGTCTCCTCTTCTATTTTCTTTCTTAATAATTCTAGTGTATCCACCATTTCTTTCTTTATAACGAGGAGCTAATTCATCAAATAATTTCTTAACACAATCTTTATCATTATGTAAGAAAGCATATGCTTTTCTTCTTGAAACTAAATCACCTTTTTTACCATAAGTAATCATCTTATCTACAAACTTTCTTGTTTCTTTAGCTCTGTCTTCTGTAGTTTCGATTCTTTCGTTCATGATAACGGCTTTAGTTAAATTAGCAAGCATACTTCTTCTATGTTTTGAATCTCTTCCTAATTTTCTATATGCCATAATATCCTCCTATTAATCGTCATTCTTAAAAGATAGTCCCATAGCTTTAACTTTATCAAGAACTTCTTTTAATGATTTCTTTCCTAAATTTCTGATTTTCATCATATCGCTTTCTTTTCTATTAACAAGGTCTTGCATAGTATTAATACCAGATCTTTTTAAGCAGTTATATGCTCTTACAGAGAATTCCATATCATCAATAGAAGTTTCTAAAGCTTTTACTTTAGGATCTTCTTCTTTTTCTGCCATAATTCCAGTAATATCAGCAATTTCATTTAAATCAGTTAATATATTTAAATGTTCAATAATAATTCTACTTGCTAAAGCAATTGCTTCTTCAGCTTTCATAGAACCATTTGTCCAAATTTCCATAATTAATTTATCATAATTAGTAGATTGACCAACACGAGCTTCTTCTACTTCATAATTAACTCTTTCGATTGGAGAATAAATTGAATCAATAGCAATTGTTCCAATTTTAGGTTTCTTTAATAATTTCTTATTATTTTCTGCTCTAACATATCCTCTACCATTTGAAACAGTTAATTCCATATTTAATTTGCCACCTTTAACGATTGTACAAATTACTTGGTCTTTATTAATTATTTCTACGTCAGCTGGACAATCAATATCAGCAGCTGTAACTGTTCCTTCTTCAGAAACATTTAATGTTAAAACTTGATCTTCTTCAGAATGGTTTTTAATAACTATTCCTTTTAAGTTTAAAACTATTGCTGTAACATCTTCATAAATACCAGTTATAGTTTGAAATTCATGTTCAACACCCTCTATATTAATAGAAGTAATCGCACTTCCTGGTAAACTTGATAGCATTACTCTTCTTAATGCATTTCCTAAAGTTAAACCAAACCCTTTTTCTAGTGGTTCAAGTTCAAACTTACCATAGTTACTTGTTTCATCATATTCAGTAACTTTGTATTGTGGTTTTTCAAATTTTATCATTTAACACACTCCCTTTTCTTATTATCCTCTTGGACGTTTTGGTGGACGACAACCATTATGTGGAATTGGTGTATCGTCTGTGATTGATACTATTTCTAAGCCTGCAACTTGAAGAGCACGAATAGCAGTTTCTCTTCCTGGACCAAGTCCTCTTACAAATACATCAACTTTTCTCATACCTTGATCGTAAGCAGCTTTAGCAGCAGCTTCAGCAGCTACTTGTGCAGCATATGGAGTTGATTTCTTTGCACTTTTGAATCCTACTGCTCCTGGTGCTGACCAACTAATAGCGTTTCCGTCAGTATCAGTTATAGTTACTATAGTATTGTTGAATGAAGCTTTAATATGAGCACATCCAACAGGTACATTCTTTTTAACTTTACGTTTTCTTGCTTTATAAGCCATATAAATAACCTCCTAACCTATTACTTTTTCTTATTCGCAATTGTTTTTGGTTTACCTTTACGAGTTCTTGCGTTAGTTCTTGTTCTTTGTCCTCTTACTGGTAATCCTTTTTTATGACGAGTTCCTTGATAAGAATTAATTTCCATCTTATTTTTAATATTCATAGCAACTTCTCTTCTTAAGTCACCTTCAACAAGATGCTTATCAATTTCACTACGTAATGCAGCTATTTCATCATCTGTTAAATCTTTAGCTTTTTTAGCCATATCAACTTTAGCATCAGTACAAATATCTTTTGATAAATTTCTACCAATACCATAAATTGATGTTAATGCTATCCAAATATTTTTTTCATTTGGTAGATCTACACCTTTAATACGTGCCATAATATTACCTCCTATTAACCTTGTCTTTGTTTGTGTTTAGGGTTACTACAAATAACTCTTACAACACCTTTTCTTTTAATTACTCTGCACTTATCGCAGATTTTTTTTACTGAAGTTCTAACTTTCATAATTACGCCTCCATTATCTTTTATTCCAAATTATACGCCCATGTGTTATATCTGATGGTGATAATTCTAAAACAACTGTATCGCCTGGTAAGATGCGAATGTTATTCATTCGTATTTTACCAGAAACATGAGCTTCTACAGTAAAACCATTATCTAATTCTACTTTAAATTTACCGCCAGGTAAAACATCTATAACTTTACCTTCAACTTCTATTGCATCATTTTTAGCCATTATTTATCTCTCCTGTCAAGATTATTGGTTTACCATTTGTGATAGCTATAGTATGTTCATAATGAGCTGCATTAGAACCATCAACTGTATATGCAGTTAAACCATTATCATCTATTTCTATTTCTTCACTTCCAAAAGTAAGCATTGGTTCTATTGCTATTACCATACCTTCTTTTAAACGTAAACCTGTCCCTTTTTTACCATAGTTAGGTACACTAGGATCTTCATGAACCTCTGTTCCAACACCATGACCTACAAATTCTTTAACAACTCCTAAATTATGTTCTAAAGCATATTTTTCAATAGCATATCCTATATCTCCGATTCTATTACCTACAACTGCTTCTTTTATTCCCTCATATAAAGCTTTTTCTGTATGTTCCATTAAAAACTTATCATCTGATGAAATATTACCAACAGCATAAGTCCAACCAGAATCTCCATGATATCCTTTATAACATGCTCCTATATCAAGAGTTATTATATCTCCATTCTTTAATTTATAATTACTTGGATAACCATGAACAACACAGTCATTTACTGACATGCATACTGAATATGGAAATCCTTCACAACCTTTAAAAGATGGAGTACAACCTTTACTTCTAATAAAGTCCTCACATAACTTATCTAACTCTCTAGTAGTTATACCTTCTTTAATAAAAGGTTTAATATACTGATGAGTTTGATAAACTACATTTCCGGCAATTCTTAGTAGTTCAATTTCTCTTGGAGATTTAATTGTTATCATATTATGCATCTCCTTTCAAAATACCATCTACATCTTTAAAAATATTATCTAAACTCGAATTATTATAAATAGTTACTAACTTATCATCATAATAATTAATTAAAGGTTTAGTTTCTTTTAAAAATGTATCATATCTATCTAAAAATGTTTCTTTATTATCATCATTTCTAGAAGATAAATTACCACCACATTTTGTGCATATGTTTTCTTTTATTAATTTTTTATTATAGACACTTTTGCAATTATCACAAACTAGTCTATTAGTAATTCTTTCAATAGCAATTTCCTTATCTATATCAATATTAATAACATTAGATAATTCTACATTTGCTTTTATAAGAAGTTCATCAAGTTTTTTTGCTTGATTTAAAGTTCTTGGATAACCATCTAATATTATATTAGAATTAGTTTTACTTAATTCCTTTAAAAGAACTTCTTCAATTATATTATCTCCTACAAGCGATCCTTTTTCAAGTAAAGGTTTAATTTCTTTACCAATATCAGTATTATTTCTAACCTCTTCTCTTAAAAGATCACCTGTTGAGATATGTTTGTAGTTATATTTGTCCTCAATATATTTGGAAATTGTGCCCTTACCTGCAGCTGGTGCTGCTATTAATATAATGCACTTCATTAAAATCTTCCTTTATATTCTTTTTGTTCTAATACACTATCTACTTGTTTATAAGTTTCAAGTGCTACACCTACAACGATTAATAATCCAGTACCACCAATTGAAATATTTGTATTATTTACATTTGAATAATTTTGAAATAATATTGGTAATGCTGCTATTACAACTAAGAATAATGTTCCAAAAGTAGTAATTCTAAGTAATACTTTTGTAATATATTTTTTAGTTTCAACTCCAGGTCTAACACCAGGAATGTATCCACCATTTTGTTGTAAATTTTTACTAATTTCTTCTGGTTTAAATTGTAATATTGTATATACATAACTGAATATTACTATTAATAATAAATATATAGTTAAACCAATAGGTGTATTATAATTCATATAATTATTAACAAATTTAATATAACCTTCATTTGTTATAAATCTAGCTATTACTTGCGGAATTGTTATAATCGCAGATGCAAATATTACTGGAATAACATTTGCTGCATTTACTTTAAAAGGTATATATGTTTGCTTAGCTCCATAAGAACTTGTAGTTTTATTTGCATATTGAATTGGTATTCTTCTTTCTGATTCAGAAATAAATACAACACCAACAACTATCGCTAAATATATAGCTACATATACTAGGAATGAAATTATACCTATAAATAAATTACCATTCCCAAGAACAAATGTTTTGAATGCTTCAACCATCATGTATGGAATTGATACGATAATACCTGCCATTATTATTAATGATAAGCCATTACCAATTCCTTTTTGTGAAACTTGATCTCCAAGCCATAATAAGAATGCAGTTCCTGCAGTTAGAATAACACCAATTCTAATATATTCTATTGTATTTGCTCCTGTACCAAGTAATCCTATTGCTAATGCAATACCTTGGAATAAAGCAACTATAATACCAACATATCTTGTAATTCTATTAAGTTTTCTTCTTCCTGCATAACCTTCTTTTGCTAGATCTGAGAAATATGGAATAATATCCATTTGAAGTAATTGAATTACTATTGATGCACTAATATATGGCATAACACCAAGTGCAAATATTGATGAGTTCTTTAAAGCTCCACCACCAATAACATTTAGTAATTCAAGAAATCCTAAATCATTAGTTACTCCCTTAGTTCCTGGTATTCTTACATTTGTACCTATTATGAATATTGCTAATGATACTAGTGTGAATAAGATTCTTTTTCTTAGATCCTTATTTCTTTTTGCAAATATATCCTTTATTTTTGCAAACATACTAGATCACCTTCGCTTTTCCACCAGCATTTTCTATTTTTTCTTTAGCTACTTTTGAAAATTTATTTGCGTTTACTGTTAATTTTTTAGTTAATTCACCATTACCTAAAACTTTAAGACCATCTTGTAAATTTTTAACTATTCCCATTTCTTTTAATAATTCTGGAGTAATTTCTGCTCCATCATCAAATTTTTCTAAATCACTAATATTAATTACTGCATATCTAGTAGCAAATTCATAGTTATTAAAACCTCTTTTTGCTATTCTAAATACTAATGGATTTTGTCCACCTTCGAAACCTAATCTAACTCCGCCACCACTTCTTGAGTTTTGTCCTTTTTGACCTCTTCCAGAAGTTTTACCGTTTCCAGATCCGATTCCTCTACCTACTCTTTTTCTGTTCTTAACTGAACCAGTAGTATATTTTAATTCATTTAATTCCATTATCCTAAAATCTCCTCTACAGTTTTACCTCTTAATTTTGCAATATGTTCAGCACTTCTTTGTGAAGTTAAAGCTTTCATAGTTGCTTTAGAAGTATTAATTTTAGTATTTGATCCTAGTGATTTAGATACAACGTCTTTAAGACCAGCAAGTTCAAGAACTGTTCTAACTGGACCACCAGCAATAATACCAGTACCAGCTTTAGCAGGTTTTAATAAAACCTTAGCAGCTCCTGCTTCTCCGATTGTATCATGTGAAATAGTTCTATTATCTATAATGTCAATTTTCTTAACGTTTTTAACAGCTTGCATTCTAGCTTTTTTAATTGCTTCAACAACTTCTGAAGACTTTCCTGAACCAATACCTACTCTTCCTTTTCCATCACCTACGGCAACGAATGCAGAGAAGTGTAAAGTACGTCCACCTTTAGTTACTTTTGTAACACGACGAAGTGATAAAACTTCATCTTTAAATTCATCTTGTTTACGTGGGTTATTTACTCTCTTTTCCATTTGACCCTCCTTATTAGAATTCTAATCCATTTTCACGTGCAGCTTCAGCTAAAGCTTCAACTCTACCATGATATAGGTATCCACCTCTATCAAATACTACTTTAGTGATTTTAGCTTTCTTTGCTCTTTTAGCAATTTCTGCACCTATTAATTTAGCTGCTTCAATGTTTCCACCATTAGCAATTTTTAAATCTTTTTCCATTGTTGATGCTGAAACTAATGTTACACCATTTTCATCATCAATAATTTGTACGCTAATGTTTTTAGCAGATCTAAATACATTTAATCTTGGAATATCTTTTGTACCAGACACTTTTGCTCTAACTCTTGCATGTCTTGCTTGACGAGCTTCATTACGTGATACTTTTTTAATCATATATAAGACTCTCCTTTTCTACTATTTAGATGCTTTCTTTCCTTCTTTACGACGAATGAATTCATCTTTATAACGAATACCTTTACCCTTATATGGTTCTGGTTTTCTTAATTTTCTAACTTTAGCAGCGAATTCACCAACTAATTCTTTGCTAATACCTTTAATTGTTACTTCTGTATTACTTACTTGTTCTACAGTTAATCCTTCTGGAATTTTAACTAAATCTTTATGAGATTTACCAGCAGTAACTTCAAGTTCATTACCTTTAACAGCAAAACGATATCCAACACCGATTATTTCTAATCCTTTTTCATATCCTTTACTAACACCAGTAATCATATTTGAAATTAATGCATTAGTTGTTCCATACATAGATTCAGATTGTTTATCATTTTTGTTACAATCAATACTTAATTTACCTTCTTCAATATTTAAAGATAAATTTTCATGTAATTTTAATTCTAAAGTTCCTTTTGTTCCAGTAACTTTAACTACACCATTTTCAACTGTAACAGTAACTCCAGCAGGTACTTCTAATATTCTTTTTCCTATACGACTCATATTGGAACCTCCTTATTTTTGTTACCAAATATATGCTAAAACTTCTCCACCAACATTTTCCTTACGAGCAGACTTATCTGTCATAATTCCTTTAGATGTTGATAAAATAGCAATTCCTAAACCGTTTAATACGTATGGAACTTCTTCAGCTTTGGCATAAACACGTAATCCTGGTTTTGAAATACATTTTAATCCAGAAATTACTCTTTCTTTATTTTCTCCATATTTTAATGATAATGTTAATGTCTTATCATCAACACTATAATCACTAATATAACCTTCACTTTTTAATATACTTGCTATTTCTACTTTCATTTTAGAAGTTGGCATAGCTACTTCAGCATAACGAAGAGCATTTGCATTTCTAATTCTAGTAAGCATATCTGCGATTGGACTTGATACTACCATAACATATCCTCCTTACCAACTTGATTTTTTTACACCAGGAATTTGTCCTTGATATGCAAGTTCTCTAAAACATATTCTACAAATTCCATATTTTTTAAGTACTGCATGTGGTCTTCCACATCTTGAGCAACGTGTATATTCACGTACTTTGTACTTTTGTTTTCTTTGTTGTTTAACAACCATACTTTTCTTTGCCATTATTTCCTCCTATTACTTTCTAAAAGGAATTCCGATTTCATTTAATAAATCAAACGCTTCCTCATTTGTCTTTGCTGATGTAACAAAAACAATATCCATTCCACGAGTTTTAACAATGTTATCGTATTCTATTTCTGCAAAAATCATTTGTTCTTTAATTCCTAAAGTATAGTTTCCTCTTCCATCAAATGCTTTTGAAGAAACTCCTCTAAAATCTCTAACACCAGGTAATGCAATTCTTATTAATTTATCTAAGAATGTATACATTTTTTCTCCTCTAAGAGTTACTTTACAACCAATTGCTTGTCCAGCTCTTAATTTGAATCCTGCGATTGATTTTTTTGCTTTAGTAATTACTGGTTTTGCACCTGTAATTAATTCTAGTTCTTGATATGCAGCATCTAAATATTTACTATTTTCTGTTGCATCACCAACACCAATATTAATAACAATTTTTTCTAATTTTGGTACTTGCATAACTGACTTATAGTTATACTTTTCCATTAACTTTGGAATTATTTCATTTTTATATTTATCACTTAGGCGGTTCATAAATATACCCTCCTTCCACTATTTAAGTATTTCTTTAGATTTTACTGAAATTCTATTTTTATTTCCTTTTTCATCAACTAAGTGTGCTATTCTAGTTCTTTTTTTAGTCTTTGGATCTATAATCATAACATTAGATGCATGAATTGGTGCTTCCATCTTAACGATTCCACCATTTTCATTTTGAGCATTAGGTTTAACATGTTTTGTAATCATATTAATACCTTCAACTACAACTTTATTTTCTTTCTTTAAAGTTTTAATTATTTTTCCTTCAGAACCTTTATCTTTACCAGAAATAACTACAACTTTATCTCCTACTTTAAAGTTCATATTGTCCTCCTTTATTATAAAACTTCTTTAGCAAGTGAAACAATTTTCATATAATCGTTATCACGAAGTTCACGCGCTACTGGACCAAGTACACGTGTTCCAACTGGACTCTTATCGTCATTTATAATAACACATGCATTGTCATCAAATCTAATATAAGAACCATCACTTCTTCTAACTGGTTTTCTAGTTCTAACAACAACAGCTTTAACAACTTTTCCAGCTTTAATAGTACCATTTGGTGTAGCTTTCTTTACAGTAGCAACTACTACGTCACCAACAGTACCAAATGTTTTATTTCCACCAAGAACTCTAATTACTAACACTTCCTTAGCACCAGAGTTATCTGCTACTTTTAAGCGACTTTCTTGTTGAATCATATTAATCCTCCTTTTTCCTTAGAGATTATAAGATTATTGCTTCTTCAACAATCTCAACTAAATTATATCTCTTTGTTTTTGATATAGGTCTAGTCTCAACTATACGCACCTTATCTCCAACTTTTGCTTTATTTTCTTCATCGTGAGCTCTATATTTTTTTGAAGATTTAACACGTTTTCCGTATAAAGGGCTTTTCTTATAAGTTTCAATTGTAACTGTTATTGTTTTATCGTTTTGAGCACTAGTAACAATACCAATTAATTCTTTTCTCTTTGTTTCCATTTAAGCCTCCTACTTATTTTCATTTTCGCGTTCTGTTAAAATTTGTTTAATTCTCGCGATTGTCTTTCTATCTTCTTTAATTTTTGAAGGTTTTTCTAAATTTCCAGTTGCATTAGCAAATCTTAAATTGTAAAGCTCAGCTTTTAATTCTTCGATTTTCTTTACTAATTCTTCAGTGGTTAACTCTCTTAATTCCTTAGCCTTCATTTACTTCACCACTTTCTTTTTTAACAAATTTACATTTAACAGGTAATTTATGTGAAGCAAGTCTTAAAGCTTCTCTTGCAACATCTTCAGTAACTTCAGATATTTCAAACATAATTTTACCTTCTTTAACAACAGCTACCCAAATTTCTGGATTACCTTTTCCTGTACCCATACGAGTTTCAGCAGCATGTCTTGTTAATGATAAGTGAGGGAATATATTAACAAATACTTTTCCTCCTCTTTTCATGTAACGAGTCATTGCAACTCTGGCAGCTTCTATTTGTTGTTGAGTGATCCAAGCTCCTTCTTTAGCTTGTAATCCATATGTACCATAATGTAATTCAGTATTACCTTTAGCTTTTCCATCATGGTAAATTCTATGATTTTTTCTATATTTAGTTCTTTTTGGAATTAACGCCATGTTCGTTACCTCCTTTTTTATTTTTCTTTAGAAGTACTTCACCTTTGTATATCCAAACTTTTACACCAATCTTACCAAAAGTTGTATCAGCTTCTGCTGTTGCATAGTCGATATCAGCTCTTAAAGTATGTAGAGGTGTAGTTCCTTCATTATAACCTTCGCTTCTAGCAATATCTGCACCGTTTAATCTTCCAGATACTGAAGTTTTAATACCTTTAGCTCCAGCTTTCATTGTATTTCTAATTGCTCTTTTTTGAGCCATTTTGTAAGAACCACGATTTTCAATTTGTTTTGCAATATTTTCAGCAACTAATTTAGCAACTAAATCAGGGTTTTTAACTTCAAATATTGAAACAACGATTTCTTCTTTTGTTAATTTATTTATTTCATTTTTAATCTTTTCTATTTCTTCACCGCCATGTCCAATAACAACACCAGGCTTAGCAGTATAAATAACAACTTCTGTTTTCTTGTTATTTCTATTAATATCAATTGAAGAAACAGCAGCATCTTTTAATCTTTTGTTTAAATATTTTCTAATTTCGTTATCAATTTTTAAATATTTAGCAAAATCTTTATTTTCAGCAAACCATTTACTTGACCAATCTTTATTAATTCCGATTCTCATTCCAATTGGATTTACCTTTTGTCCCATAAATTAACCTCCTTCACTAATTTTTTTCTGCTACCACTACTGTGATATGACTTGTTTTCTTATCGTGTCTATCAATGTGTGATCTAGATCCAAATCTATGTCTTTTTAAAATTGGACCATCATTTATATATGCTGATTTAACATATAAGTTATTTTTATCTAATTTAAAATTGTTTTCTGCATTAGCTGTTGCAGATATTAAAACTTTATTTATTAAACGAGCAGATTTTTTATTCATATTGTTTAAAATTGCACTAGCTTCAGCAATACTTTTTCCTTGAATTAAGCGAGTTACTAATCTTGCTTTTCTTGGAACAAGTAAAACTGTTCTAGCAGTTGCTCTTGTTTCCATTTCAAATCTCCTTCCTTAAGTTAAGTTCAACTATTTACTATCTTTATTTCCGTGTCCACCGAATTTTCTAGTTGGAGCAAATTCTCCAAGTTTATGACCTACCATATCTTCAGTAACATATACTGGAATAAATTCTTTTCCATTGTGAACTGCAAATGTATGTCCAATAAAATCAGGAAAAATAGTTGAACGACGTGACCAAGTCTTAACGACTTCTTTTTTTCCACTATTATTCATTTCTTGAACCTTTTTTAATAATCTATCAAAAACGTAAGGTCCTTTTTTCAAACTTCTAGCCATTTATATTCATCCTTTCCTTATTTATTTACGACGAGTAACAATTAATTTTGTTGAACTCTTCTTAGTTTTACGAGTTTTGTAACCAAGTGCAGGTTTACCCCATGGAGTCATTGGTTTCTTATGACCAACTGGAGTTCTACCTTCACCACCACCATGTGGATGGTCATTTGGATTCATAACAGATCCTCTAACTGTAGGTCTGATACCCATATGTCTAGTTCTACCAGCTTTACCAAGTCTTACTAATGAATAATCTTCATTACCAACTTCACCGATAGTAGCCATACATGTTCCAAGTACTTTTCTTGTTTCTCCTGAAGATAATCTAATTAATACATATTTATCTTCTCTACCAAGAATTTGAGCACTTTGTCCAGCAGATCTTGCTATTTGTCCACCTTTACCTAATGTTAATTCAATGTTGTGGATTGTTGTACCAACTGGAATATTCATTAATCTCATTGCATTACCAACTTTAACGTCAGTTTTTTCATCAGATATAACTTTCATTCCAACTTTTAATCCCTTTGGTGCGATAATATATCTTTTTTCACCATCAGCATAATTAATTAATGCAATATTTGCACTTCTGTTTGGATCGTATTCAATAGTAGCAACTGTACCTTCAATACCAAATTTATTTCTTCTAAAATCAATAATTCTGTATTTTCTTTTTTCTCCGCCGCCTTGATGTCTAACAGTTATTTTCCCTAAATTATTACGTCCACTATTCTTTTTTAAAGTTTTTAGTAAACTTTTTTCTGGAGCTGTTTTAGTTAGCTCGTTATTTACTAATGTACTTTTCTTTCTTTGTCCAGGTGTTATTGGACGAAAATGTTTAATAGCCATTCTAAAACCTCCTATAATTCTATTTTACTTCCTTCAGCTAAAGTAATAATTGCTTTTTTGTAAGCTGAAGTAGTTCCTTCATAACGTCCTACTCTTTTTGCTTTAGGTCTAACGTTAATTGTATTTACTTTTGTAACTTTTACATTGTAAATCTTTTCAATAGCTTGTTTGATTTGAGTTTTATTCGCATCTTTTTTAACTTTGAAAACGATTTTATCACCATTAGCTGCAATCATAGCTGCTTTTTCAGTAATAACTGGAGCTAATATAATATCTCTATAACTTCCTATCATTATTTAAGTACCTCCTCAAGCATTTTAACAGCTTCTTCAGTAATAACTATAGTTTTATAGTTAAGTACATCATAAGTGTTGATTTCATGAGATTCGATTAACTTAACATTTCTTAAATTACGAGATGCTAGAATTAAATTTTCAGATAATTCTTTAACAACTACTAATACTTTTCCTTCAATTTTTAAAGTTTCAAGTAAATTTGTAAATGTTTTAGTTTTTGCATCTTTAACATCAATGTTTTCAACAACCATAATTGCTTTATTTGATGCTTTATAAGATAATGCTGATTTTAAAGCTAATCTACTTTCTTTTCTATTTTGTTTCTTTTCATAGTTTCTATTAGTGTTTGGACCAAATACTACACCACCATGATACCATTGTGGAGCTCTAATAGAACCTTGTCTAGCTCTACCAGTTCCTTTTTGTCTCCATGGTTTAATACCACCACCACTAACTTCACTTCTATCCTTAGTACTATGAGTACCTTGTCTTAATGATGCTCCTTTTCTAACAACAGCATCATAAATTGTTTGGTTATTTGGTTCAATTCCAAATATTTCGTCATTTAGTTTTATATCTTTAACTTTTTCACCTTTTAAATTTAAAAGTGTTACTTTAGGCATATTATTTCCTCCTTTCATCACAAATCTTTTTAATTATTATTAATAAATTTGAAGATTATTCTTGTGATGATTCTTCAGTGTTTACTTCTGCAGTTTCTTCAGCAGTTTCAGTAGTTTCAACAGCTTCTTCAGTAACATAAGTTACTAATTCATCTTGTTCTTTTACTTTACCTTCATTTTTAACTGCAGTTTTAATAATAACTAATGACTTCTTTGGTCCTGGAACATTACCTTTAACTAAGATAACATTATTTTCTAAATCAATTTCAATTACTTCTAAGTTTTGAACAGTAATTAATTTATGACCCATATGTCCAGGTAATTTTTTACCTTTTAATACATGCATTGGAAGCATTGTACCAAGTGATCCTACACCTCTATGGTATTGAGAACCATGTCCCATAGGACCTCTACTTTGATTAAAACGTTTAATAACGCCTTGATAACCTTTACCTTTACTTACACCAGAAACATCTACCATTTCTCCAACAGCAAAGATATCAGCCTTAATTTCTTGTCCTAATGTATAAGCACTAACATCAACGTTTCTGATTTCTTTAACGAAGCGCTTAGGTGTTACATTAGCTTTTTTTAGATGACCCATTTCAGGTTTGTTGCTAAGTTTTTCTCTCTTATCGAAAGCAGCAAGTTGAATTGCATTATAACCATCAGTTTCAACAGTTTTGATTTGTGAAACATAGTTTGGTTCAATTTCAATAACAGTAACAGGTGTTAATTTACCATTTTTAGCAAAAACTTGTGTCATCCCGATCTTACGACCTAAGATTCCTTTTTTCATATTTCCTCCTACTATTTAATATTTATTTCAACACCACTAGGTAAATCCAAACGAGTTAATGCCTCAATTGTGTCTTTACTAGGGTTATTGATAACAATTAATCTTTTGTGTGTTCTCATTTCAAATTGTTCACGAGAATCTTTATATTTGTGAACTGCTCTTAGAATAGTGATTTTTTCAATCTTAGTTGGTAGTGGAATTGGACCACTTACTTCTCCGCCTGTTCTTTTAACAGTTTCAACAATTTTAGAAGCAGCTTGATCTATTGTTCTATGATCGTATGCTTTTAAATTAATTTGGATCTTGTTTGTCATCGTTAATCCTCCCTTCGCCTATATCTTGTATAGACTTGCTCCATGCAAAAACCTAATTACCCGATTTTAACTATATTTTAAATAGCAACTTAACCTGGTGTATCAGCAACCTTGCATATCTTCGCCAGTCACACATAGATAATTATAGCAACTTTTTCTAGTAAAATCAACACTTTTTTTCATTTTTCGCAAATTCTTTTTTTTGATGTAAACCTACCCTTTAATTCAATTTACTTAAAGTTTTATTTCATGTATAATAAAAATGGTGATTATATGAAAAAACTACTCGTTATTATTTTTATATTTTTCATTACAGGATGTACTTTTTATGATGAATACAAGATGCCAAAAAAGGTATATATAGAGATAAAAGACTCCTCTTTTGAAGTATATGACAAACATTTAGTTAAAGAATTAATTGTAAAAAAGAATGTAAAAATTACAAATTTGAAAGAAGAATTAAATACATCTAAAATAGGAGAAAATAAGGTTACAATAAAATATAAATATAAAAATAGAGACTATAAATATGACGTTACATATAAAATAATAGATACTAAACCTCCTATTACTCTTCATGCACCAAAAGAATATAATTACACTATTAAAGATGATGTAGATGATTTTTGTTCTCATGCTAGTTTTATTGATAATTATGATAGAAAAGTTAAATGTAAAATAATGAATGATTATGATTTAAACAAACCTGGAACTTATAATTTAGAATATGTTTTTTATGATAGTTCTAATAATAAAACAACTGAAAGTTTTACTTTAACTATATCTGATCCAAATGAAATAAAAGATGATTCTATAGATGAATTAGTTAATGAAAATGATGAATATGAAGATGAAGAAGCAGGAATATTATTTAGTGATGTTATTAATAAATACAAAACTAAAGATACTATGATTGGAATAGATATATCAAGATGGCAAGGAGATATTGATTTTAATAAAATTAAAAATGCTGGTTGTGAATTTGTTATTATTAGAATGGCTGTTAGTAATGGGCCAAATGATGAAATAGGATTAGATTCTTATTTCAAGCAAAATCTAAAAAAAGCTAAAGAAGCAGGATTAAAAGTTGGCGTATATGTTTATACATCAGCATCTAAAAAAGATGAAATAATTAAACAAGCTAAATTTATAAAAAAGGAATTAAAAAAAGAAAAGTTAGACTTTCCTATTGCATATGATTTTGAATCATGGTCAGATATAAGAGAATTAAAACTTAATACATATGATTTAATGAATTACATAAACGAGTTTTATAGAATAGTTAATGAAGATGGATATGAAGTAATGCTTTATAGTAGTAAAAACTATTTAGAAAAAGTATGGTTAAATGATACATATCCTGTATGGCTTGCACACTATACCGACGAAACTACATATACTGGTGATTATATAATGTGGCAAATGTGTAGTGATGGTAAAATCGATGGTATTGATGGTGATGTTGATATAGATATATATTATAAAAAGTAGACATTTTAAATGCCTACTTTTTATTTTTATAATCTTCTTCTAACATTTCCATTTCTATAATATCAAACCATTTTCCATCCATAAAGTATGCTTCATGTCTTCTTCCATATTCTTTAAAACCTATTTTTTTATAGCATGATATTGCTCTTTCATTAAAAGAAAATACGCCTAAATCAATGTTGTGTAGTCTTAATTGATTAAAACCAAAATCTAATAATAGATTTAATGTTTCTTTACCTATTCCTTTATTTCTATAATCTTCTTCCCCAATAAAAATACCTAAAGTTGCTGTTCCATCAATTTCATTTACATTCATTATTCCACAGTTTCCAATTAATTCATCAGTATTTTTATCTATAATACCAAAAGTATATTCACCCTTTTCTAATATTTTAGAAAGCCATTCTTTTTCTCCAACAGTATTAATAATTTTTCTTGTTTGTCTAATTCCATTAGTTACACTTCTGTCAGATAACCATTTAACATACTTTTCAGCATCATTTATGTCTACTGGTGAAAGATATATTCTTTCTCCCTCAATCTTTTTAAAATACATACTAATCACTCTCTTTATTTTCTAAAGTTAATTTTTTTGAAGCTTCTATTTTTTTTGAAACTCTCTTAACTAAATCAAATACAACATCATTAATATTTTTGTTTTCATAAGATGATTCACCTACTGCTTTTGCAACGAATCCTCTATAAGCTTCTAAAGGGTAAATACAGTACTTATTTTGTAAACTAGAATAATGTTCATTATTTGAAAAACTTAAATCAAAATATTCAGAATCATCAAAAGCTTCTCTTTCATGATAAAATTCTTCTATTATCTTTGATAAAAAGAATGATGGTAGATCTTTTTTAAATCCTAATTCTTCTAATTCTTTAAGAACTAATCTATTCACATTTATATTCTTTTCTTCACATAATTTTTTAGATATTTCTTTAACCTCTATTATTTCATTTTTCTTTTGGTTTTCATTTGTTATTTCTTCATATTGATCAAATACATTGTATTTGCATTTCTTAAAAAAACTACTATCAACGTTTAATGCTTTTTCCATTTTTAAAATCCTCCTCTTAATTAGTTATTTCGTGTTTGGAAAAAAAACGCGAAATCAACTTTTTACAGCGACTCCGCGTTACATGCGTGTAGGTTTTATCCCGAGATAGCTCACTAGTTAGTTTATATCTCCTCACTGCTATAAGTATATCTAGTATTTTTATCTTTGTCAATGAACTTTTTATTTTTTATATACTAAATATCAAAAATACTATATAATACTTTTACGAGGTTATTATATGTATAAGATAGAAAAAAATTACAATAGATTAACAAATTCTTACTCTACTTTCTTTTTAAATCCTAAAGAAGCAAATGAATTAAAAGGAAAATTAAAAAAAGAAAAGTACTTAATATATAAAACAACACTAGATTCTGAAAAAGTTATCTTTTATAAAAAAAATGAACCAAATATTTGTCTTTATGAAATAATCACAAATAATAAATTAAAACATCAAGATATATTAGGTGCGTTATTTTCATTAAATGTAGATGAATCTATGTTTGGAGACATTATTATAGATAATAATAGGTATTATATTTTTATATTAGAAGAAATAGAAAACTATTTAATATCTTCTTTTAATAAAATTGGAAGATTTAATATATCTTTAAATAAATTAGATAGTAAGTATTTAAAAGACTATAAAAGATCTTATGAAGAAATAGAACTAATAGTATCAAGTTTAAGAATAGATACTGTGATTGGAAGATTAATACATAGTAATAGAGATAGTATTAAAGATAAAATAAAAGATAAAGAAATTCTTTTGAACTATGATTTACTTAAGAATAATTCATATAAATTAAAAGAAAATGACATATTCTCAGTAAAAAGATTTGGAAAGTATAGATTTAATAGAATTATAAATTCTACAAAAAAAGATAACTTAATAATTATTATAGATAAATACATATAAAAAAAGAGTATTAGATACTAGTACCTGTCAAGTACTCACTAAATAAAAAGATAAATTAATTTGAATATTTTAATCGATACTGTACAGGAGACAAGTATCCAAGTTTCTTTTGAATACGTTCATTATTATACCAATGGACGTATTTTTTTATTT
>JAFOMI010000052.1 GCA_017418945.1 Bacilli bacterium | reverse complement strand
TAAATACCTAATTATTTCTTTCTTATTCATCTTTCACCATTCTGTATCTTTTACCTTTACATACTAATGTTCCATTCTTATCTGGTATTACTTTGTATTTTAACCATTTATCACTCATATTATTTATACCTCCTATTCTTTATCTCCTAATATTTCTAAAAGTTTTTCAACTTCATATTTTCTCCATACATTATCATAAGTAGGATTTTCATATTGCCATTTTATATATTCTATTGCTTTGTCTATTTTGTCATAAAGTTCATTTCTTCTTTCACCAACTTTTTCTCCATAATCTTTTAATTTTTCTATTTTTTCTTTTAGTTGTTTGTTTTCTTGTTGTAATAAATATTTATCAGTATTTAACTTTGTTATTTCAAATATTAGTTCATCATAACTTTTTAATTTTATATCTATTGTTGCCATTATTTTTTATCTCCTAATATTTTTAAAAGTTCAGTTGCACTTTGATTACATAAATCTCCATAATCACAATATAAACCTGTTTCTCTTATATATTCTATTGCTTTGTCTATTCTTTGTTGTAAGTCAATTATTATTTCTTGTGCTTCATCTGTCGCAGTTTTTAAATTGTTTAATCTTGCTATTTCTAATGCTTGTGTGTTTATTATTTTATCTTGTGCATCTATTTTGTTGTTTAATAGTTCTATTTCTTTATTCATCATTTCCTCTTTCTGTGTATTCTATGGCTTATTTTAGAATCCCAGTTAGTACACTTCCTACATTTGTTTCTAAACTTGGTATGTTCTTTATCAGCCCAAGCAAAATGTTCATGATCTAGTGGTTTTGTTTCATTACAACCATAACACCATCTAGTTTTTTCTTTATTCATTTTATACCTCTAAATAATCCAATGCTATTAATCTATTTATTATATCATCAAATTCTTCATTTTCTTTATATGGATACATATTTAATATTCCTTTATATTCAAGTGTTTCTTTATCAAATAATAAAAATATACCTCTTTTAATCATAAATAAATAACCATAGCTTACTTTTTTAAATTTATTAATATATATCTTATTTATTCTCATAAAATATTTCCTTTAACATTTTTCTAATGATTTTAATACCAAAATATATAACTGGTATTGATATGAAAAACAATAAATTATATATAAATGTTATAAATGTATTTATTCCAACTAATTTTAATGAATAATAAAATAGAATAATATATAATAAAGTTATTATTATCTCAAATTTAAATCTTAAAATCTTTTTCATTATTTCTCCTCTTTTAATAATTTTATTTCTAAATTTAATCCTGTTTCTATAAATATTAATTTACGATCATCTTCTGCTAATTCATAATCAAAATATAATTTCTTATATTCTTTATCAATAGCATAATTTAATAATTTGTTACCTTCACACATAATGTCAGATAAATAATATTCTCCAGTTTTTAATACATAATATTTATCTAGTCTCATTTTATTTTACCTCCTATCTTAATAAAATTGTCATAAAATTTATATTTTTTATAAATTTTATCTTGCTCCTCAATAAGTTTAGTAACTTTTTCACGTGGTATATCAGCTTGAAATTTTGCACATCTAAGTTTTATTGACTTTTTACATAATTCATTTCTTTTTAAAATAATATCCTTCAATTTCTTTTTTCCTCTCTTTCTAAGTTTAGTCTACTATATAAATTTCTATAAGTCAAAATAAATCTAACATTTTTTGAAAATTTGACACTAAAATGTGTAAAGTTGATATAAAAATGAAAATATGATATAATAAATTTGTATCTAGTTATCACTGGATACTCTTATCTTTCTAGAGGTGGATATACTTATTTAAACTAAAATAAAAATAGTTACATCACCACAGTGAAGAACTGGTAACTGTTTTTGTCTAGTGGTATAGTATTTTAGTATAAGTATTTTCTGCCTCTTATTTTATAGGTGGTGAATAAAATGATAGATAAAAGTATATTTTACAATCCTAGTAGAATTATTTCATTTAATGCTTTATTAAATTTAATAATTGGTGAACGTGGTGTTGGTAAAACGTACGGATTAAAAATATATGGAATTAATAGATTCTTAAATAAAGGTAAACAATTTGCTTATATAAGAAGATATGAAACTGATTTAGATGAAAGTGTTGGTAATACTAATGATAATAAATTTATAGAACAAGTTAAAAAAGAATTTCCAAATCATACATTTAAAATAACAAAATCTAAAAAAGTAAGACGCTTATACATTGATGATAAAATATTTGGTTATGCTTTACCCTTAAGCTCTGCTGATAGTTTAAAATCTAGTAGTTATGAAAATGTTGATACGATTATATATGATGAATTTATGCTTAAAGAAGGAAGTACACAGCATTATTTAAAAAATGAACCTGAAATTATACTTGATTTAATTGAAACTATCGGTAGACTTCGTGATATAAGAGTATATTGTCTTGCTAATGCTATTAGTAGTACATGTCCTTTAATGTCATACTTTGATTTAACTTTACCTTATAATACTGATATAAAATTATTTAAGGAAGGTACAATAGCAGTTGAATACATTAAAAATTTAAAATATAGAGAAGTTAAAAAAGCTTCACGATTTGGTAAATTAATTGAAGGTACTAAATATGGTAAATACGCTATTGATAATGAATTCTTAACAGATAGTAAATCTTTTATTAGAAAGAAAGATAAAAATGCTAAATTCTATTTTATATTATATGTTAATAGTAGAACATATGGAATATGGAGAGATTTTAAAAATCAATATATTTATATTTCATCTGATATTGATCCTAATTGCCCTATTAAATTTGCAATACATGAAGAAGATCATACTGAATCCACTGTATATGCAAAAGTTAGAACTAATTTTTGGTTTCAACAAATTATTAATCATTATAGAAAAGCACGTTTATGTTTTGAAAGTCAAGCTATTAAAAATTTATTTATGCAAGAATTAAAAAATTACTTGAATTATTAAATTATTTATTATATAATGAAAGTAGATAAGATTAAATGACAACTCCTATAGTCTTATTTACCTTCTACAATTAGATCATAGTAATATGGTCTTTTTGTTTGTTTTTATATGACTATTTGCTTTGTTTTGCTTCCTTTAGTATGTTTTATTGATTTGGCG
>JAFOMI010000051.1 GCA_017418945.1 Bacilli bacterium | reverse complement strand
TAATTTTATTTTTATTATTTATTAATTTATTAAAATATATTTTTAAAATAAAATTAATCTTTTTGTTTGACTTGTAATTAACAAATATTTTAGACATATCATTTAAATAATCATATAAAAGTTTATCATTATTTTCTTTCTTATCATTATTCTTAATTACTTTAGTAACTCCTGTTAAGAATGCATTATTAAATAATAAAGCTTCTATTTCATCTTTTATTTTTTTACTAGAATTCTTATAAATATCTAATACTTCTTTTGATGCATCTAAATAAGCCATATGTTTTTTACCTAAACTATTCGTTAAAGAATTAGATACTTGATAATATGTATATAAGACTTTATTTTGAAATAACATATTTCTAGTTCTATTTTTTATTTCATGATCAAAAACTAGATCTTCATATCTTCTTAAATCTTCATTAAAAAATAAATTCTTAAGTAAAGACTTATGTATTAATTTACCAGTAATATATGTAGACTTTGTTAATATATCAATATTATCTTTTAAAGAACCCATTACTAAATTATTCTTAGGAACTTTTTTCTCTGTAAACTTATACTCTTTATTATTATTCTTATATATTATTAGATGATAATTTTCAACTAAGTCTGCATTATATTTTTTAGCATCATTCATCATTAATTCTATAGTATTTTCTTTAATATAATCATCCGCATCCATGAAAAAAACATAATCACCAGTATAAGTTCTTAATCCTATGTTTCTACTTTTACTAACACCTTGATTTATTTCGCTATATATTGGTCTTATTCTTTTATCTAAAGATGCATATTTTTTAATTATTTCTTTTGAATTATCTAAAGATGCATCATCAATTATTATTATTTCTAAATTTTTATAAGTTTGATTAATTAGAGAAGAAATACTATCACCTAAATATTTTTGGGCATTATATACTGGTACTATTACACTAACCTTATTACTCAAAATAATCTATTCCTATAGCTTTCTTTACTCTATCTAAAGTTTTATTTGCAGTAGAAATTGCTTTCATAGTACCTTCTTTTAGTATCTTATCAACTTCATCTAAATGTTCTTCATAATATTTTCTTTTTTCTCTAATTGGTTCTAATAAATCTTCTATTACTTGGAATAAAACTTTCTTAATTTTAACATCTCCAAGTCCACCTCTTTTATATTTTTCTTTCATTTCATCAAGTGAATTAAATTCAGAATATTTTTTTATTTGTTCATCAGTTGCAAATACATCTAAATATGTAAAAACCATATTTTCTTCTACTTTACCAGGATCTTCTATTTTAATATGATTTGGATCTGTATACATACTCATTACTTTTTTATATACATCTTCACTAGTATCTGATAAATAAATACAATTTCCTAAACTCTTACTCATTTTAGCATTTCCATCAATACCAGGTAATCTTTTAGCAATATCATTTTTTTCTAAATATGCATTACATTCTCTTAAAGTATCACCATATATTCTATTGAAACTTCTAACTATTTCATTAGTTTGTTCAAGTAGTGGTAATTGATCTTCACCTACTGGAATTACATTAGCATTAAAACCAGTAATATCTGCAGCTTGGCTAACAGGATAACTTAAAAATCCTGCAGGTACACTTTGTTCAAATCCTCTTTGTTTAATTTCTGTTTTAATAGTAGGATTTCTTTCTAATCTAGATACACTAACTAAATTCATATAATAATATGTTAAAGTAGTTAATGCATTAACTTTAGATTGAATAAAGAATGTTACTTTTTCAGGGTTTAATCCCACACTTAAATAATCAAGTATAACTTCATGTAAATTATCTTGTATCTTTTTTGGATTATCAAAATTATCAGTTAAAGCTTGAGAATCTGCAATCATAATATACATTTCATCATAATTACCTTCTTCTTGAAGCTTTAATCTATTTCTTAATGATCCAACATAATGTCCTAAATGTAATTTACCAGTTGGTCTATCTCCTGTTAAAATAATATTTCCCATATTATCTACTCCTTCCCTTTTTACCATAATTAACCGTTTCTACTTTTTCTATTTCTTTAACTGATATTTCATTCTTTAAAGCATTTAACTTAAGCATTATTAGTGATAAATATTCATTATCTAAATACTTAGAATACATAGTCATAATTAAAGATTCGAGTTTATCTATTTCACCAAGTACATAACTTCCACCTTCATCATCAGTTTCATCATTTAAAACAATATCAACTTGTTTAAATAATTCATTTAATTTCTTTTGAAGATTCTTTTTTGTTATTTTATTAATGAAACTTGGTTCAACAATTAATACCTTATTAACGTCATATACATCTTTCTTTTTAGGTGTAAAATCATAAGCATCATCTAAATTAATACTATTCATTTTCTTATTTCTTTTATCATCTATTAATGAATACTTACCAATATTTTTTTCTTTTAATTTCTGTTATTAAATCAGGTCTTTTTTCTTTAGTCTTCTTTATTTGTTCTTCTTTTCTCCACTCATCTATTTTTTTATGATCTCCAGAAAGTAAAACATCTGGAACTTTCATACCTCTATATTCTCTTGGTTTAGTATAAGTTGGATAATCAAGTAAATCTTCACTAAAAGACTCATTTTCTTTTGATTCATCTTCTATTACTCCTGGAAGTAATCTAGTTACTGAATCACATACCACCATAGAAGGAATTTCTCCTCCTGTTAAAACATAATCTCCAATACTAATTTCTTCATCAACTATAGAAGAAATTCTTTCATCAAAACCTTCATAATGACCACAAATAATTATTAAATCTTTACATTTAGATAATTCCATAGCTTTCTTTTGATTATATGGCTTACCTTGTGGAGTCATCATTATAACCTTAGTATCTTTATTTTTTAAGTCTTCAACAGCTTCAAATATAGGTTCACACATAAGAACCATTCCTCTACCTCCACCATATGGTGTATCATCAACTTGCTTATGTTTGTTTTTAGAATAATCTCTAATATTCTTTATATTTATTTCAACTTTTTTTGAATCAATTGCTCTTTTAATAATTGATTCAGATAAAAAGCCATCAAACATATTTGGAAATAAAGTTAATACATTGATTCTCATTATATTAAACCCCCTAACGATTTATAATATATTTTATTATCTTCAATTTTAATAATTAAATCTTTAACATATGGAATTAATATATCTCCCACTCTTAAATTATCATTTGCTTTACTATTATACATTACTCCAGTTACTTTTCCAACTAATTTTTCACCTACAATAACGTCATAACCAATCAAATCTTCAATATAAACTTCTCCATCATCTAAAACTAAGTCTTCTTTATTTATATATAATTGTCTTCCTTTTAAATATAGTACTTCATTTATATTATTAATTCCTTCAAAAGTAACCATATCAAATATCTTATGGAATCTATAAGTATTAATTTTAAAACTTTCCTTCTCTTTACCAACATAAAGTTTCATACCTTTTTTAAATACTTTATCTTTATGTCTAAAACTAGATAATATTCTAAGTTCACCTTTTATACCATGAGTATTAACAATTTTACCAATATTTATAAATTCCATATTATCACCTTATTTATTTAATTCATATAAAATTATAGAAGCTGAAACTCCAACATTTAAACTTTCACATTTATCATTCATTTTAATGTAAACATTTTTATCAACAAGTTCCTTTACTTCTTTAGAAATGCCATTTCCTTCATTACCCATTATTATAGCATATTTCTTATCATTTTTAACACTTTTTACATCTATACCATTAATAACATCAGTACCATAAATTGTGTATCCATTATCCTTTAATTCTTTAATTTTATTAGTTAATTCGCATCTTACAATATTTAAATGAAAATTCATACCTTGAGACGCTCTTAAAACCTTAATATTATATAGATCTACTGAATTATTACTCAAGATAATATTTTTAAAATTAAACGCAACAGAAGATCTAATAATAGTACCTAAATTACCTGGATCTTGTACTCCATCTAATATAAGAATATTACTATTTAAATCAAGTTCATTAGATTTTATTTCACATACTCCAATAACAGAAACCTTAGATGGTAACTCACTTAAAGTAGCCATTACTTTCTGAGAAACCTCTATCTTTTCAACATCTAAATCCATATCATAATTACAAAGTACTATTTTCTTTAATACATTTGCTTTATATGCCTCTAAAACAAGATGTTCTCCTTCAACTAAAAATAGTTTTTCACTATCTCTATATTTTTTATCTTTTAATTTTCTTAATTCTTTTATTTTACTATTATCTACTGACTCAATCATTCTCTCATTTCCTTTCTGACTATTTTATAATTTGGATAGTTTTCTTCAACTAATTTCCAAAATTCTTTACTATGATTAAAATGTATAAAATGTGATAATTCATGAACAATAACATAATCTAAGCATTTTATATCTTTATATATCAATTCACTATTTAAAGTAACTTTTTTAAGATTCTTATTACATACTCCCCATCTAGTTTTCATTTTTCTAATAACTAAATTTGGATATGGTACATCTTTTGTAAATTTATTATATATATAATTAAGATGTTCTTTAAAAACCATTTTCATTTGTTTTTTGTACCATTTTTCAATTTCAGATTTATTCTTTACATATAAAGTGTTATTTTCAAATGTAGTCTTTTTTAATGTATTAATTATTACTACATCTATTTTATTTCCTAAATAATAATATTCTAATTTCTTATCTAATCTTTTCTCCATTTTATCCATTTGTTTTAAAATAAAATCTTTATTATTTAAAACAAATTTTTTAATCATAAAATCTGGAGTTAAATAAGAAGTTGTTACATATATATTTAAATCATCTTTTACTCTTAAATATGTATTCTTATTATTTTTTCTTTCTATAATAACATCATAAACAATTCCATCAATTAACACTTTCAATGTAACCACCAATAATATTATATCAAAAAAAGAGATTTATTAAAATCTCTTATTACTCAATTACTATATTATGTTTTATTAAATACATTTCTGGTTTTCCCATATTTAATTCTTCTGATACTTTTAAGTCTAAACCATCTATAAAATCTTGAATTTCTTTTTTTACGTTTTTAACATCAATATCTTCATTTGTGCAATATTCAACTTCCATAAATAAGCCTAAATCTTTTACTCTTTCTAAAACTATTTCATAATTTTTAAAATAATAGTATCTTTTTTCATTTTCAATTTCAATAAACTTCTTTAACCCTAATTTATTGATAATTTGTTTAATTACTTCTATTGATTTAACTTCAGTTTCATATTCATTTGAATATAACCATTTACCATTCTCATAAACATCATCTTTATATGTAATTGTATACTTATTTTCTTTTTGTCTAACTCTTAAACAATTATATATTTTACCATTCTCATCAGGTTTTAAATCATTTCTCTTTGGATCATAAAAATATTCATCAATTATTTTTTTAGTTTCTTTATAATCAAACTGCTCTAATTTATTTTTAATTTTATCATATGATTCATATACTTCTACTAAAATCTCAATTTCTTTCATATCAAACTCCTATTTATTATTCTTTAATATTTTAGATATACTTTTCTTATCATTCCATGTAATCCCTAATGACATCCACCACATTCTTTTCCTACTCTTCAATATTTCTAAAGCTGCATCTCTTCCAAATAGATGTCCCATAACATTAATAGTTTCTTCTAAAGTATCATATAATAATGGCACTTTTAAATTTGTTTTATACCATGATAAATCACAATTTCTAGGAGAAGTAATACTCTCTTCTCTATTTTTTCTCCATTCTTCAAAATTAGATGCTTTTATATTATCTGGAATATACTTGTACCACATATTATTTAATTCATCATTAAATGTTTCGTCCCATCCGAGCGTAACAAAAACTCCATCCTCAGATAATAAATTATAAACATTTTGAAGTTCATCACGGCATCTTTTTTTATCTGAAATTTTACTAGGAAATCCAAAAGAACTTATTATAAATGAGGATTTTGCATTATTAGGAATTCTAAAGTCCTCTATTTTAGAATGTACAAGATCAATATTCTTTACATAATATTTTTGTCTATTGATTGTTCTTTCAAAATAATCTAACATTTGCTGACTATAATCTACTGCATATAAAGTTCCTTCATATCCAATATTATTTAAAATATACTTTGCTGCTCGTCCAGTACCAGTAGCCATGTCTATAGGATTGATGATTTTTAATTTTTTTGCAAGAATTCGCTTAAATATTAAATTAAAACATATATTTTGTGGATCTTCCGCTTCAGAAAACAAATTATATATTGAAGCGTCTGCATACCACTTATCAGTGTCATCTCCTATTAAACCATTTTCATTAACCATATATTTTTTTATATAATTTCTATTCTCATTAAAATAATTGTTTTCAATTTTATAAATTGCTGTAGTTAAAGCAGAAATTATTTTTGGATCAGTTTCTCTCTCCAACATTTTATTTAACTTTGAAACATAATTATTATTTCCAAAATCTCCAATACCTGAAATTGCCATTTTTTTAATCAACATATCTTCAGAATGCAAAAATTTTTCAAAATAGTCTAAATATAATATTTTTGGATCCTCCACCATTGCCTGTAAAATATAGTATTTTAATTCGTAATTTTGGCTATTTTCAAGAAGACTTAAAGATTTGTTAACCATTTCAGAATCATATAATCTTAATCTTCCAAGAAGCCAAATAATATTTATTAATTCCTTTTCATCTCTTGAAATATCGAATCTCCTCTTTAAATACGGATATATGGTTTCTTTTATATCCTTACTATTTGATTTTAACAAAATATTAATTATATTTCTTTTATTTGTTAAATCCTGCAAACTTTCTTTTAAAGATAAAGACTCACTATTTTTCATGCTTCTCTTTAAATTGTTAATTGCATTTTTACCTGTAATTTTTTCTAGTGCAAAGGAAGCCCTCCACCACGATTCTGGATTTCTTCCGTTATTAATCACTTCATATAAGAATTCTATTACTTGTTCATTTTTATACGGACATTCCCCCAATGCCCAACAAAAACCAATAGAGTCATATAAATAGCCCCTCATACTTGGTTTTATATTTGATAATACATCAATTATCTCATTATAATCAAAATGTTGTAATAAACTTCCAATATTCCAATCACAAACTTCATTAATCTCATTATGAAGTATAATGTTTACCAAATTACTAACCTCAAACTGTGGATTTCTTTTCAAAAATTCTGAAATTGCTAATAAATTGTTCTCACTTATTCTTTCTTGTTCTAAAGATTTTGTTTTTCCTTTTAAAATATCATTTGATACTCTTACTAAATCAGCTAAAATCATTAATCCCCCTAAAAAAAAGATGGCAAAAATAACTTTTGCCACCTTATGCTTATAATATTCATTTAAGGTGACATATATCACTCATAAACTACAATTATAATACCAAATAAAACTATTAAAATCAATATTTATAATTATAAGTTTTTAAAATCTCTTATATTTTTTTGTTTAATAAATGTAATGAAATGAATAATATGATAGATGTACCTAAAGATATAAAGAAATTATTTATATTCTTTTTATTAATTGCATCTTGTTCTTTTTTATAATCTAAATAGTAATTAGTACAAGTCTTTTTTCTTTCAATATCTAATTCTTTAATGCAAGATTCATCTAAACATTCATATTCTAGTTTATCAATAGTACATACTTTTTTAGCATAATCTTTATATGATAAAACTTTATTTTTATTTAATAATTGAATACCTGTCGCAACCATTATTACAACTGATAAAATCGCACCTATTATTAAAAGTGCATTAATAACTTTTAAAAATGTATCTTTTTCTTTATTAAAATATCTCATACTATGCCTCCTTAAAAATAACTAAATAGTATTTTTTCTTACCTCTTCTTACTACTATATATTTATTATATAACGAAGCTTCTTTATTTACAAGATATTCCGTATCAGTTATCTTATCTCCATTTACACTAATTGAACCATTATTAATAAATTCTCTAGCTTCTCTTTTACTACTTAAAATACCTGTTTCTACTAATGTATCAACTATATTTTTTCCTTCTTCTATTTCATAAGTATCTACACCAGTCATAGCATCTTTTAATTCATCTTCAGATAATTCTTTTATATTTCCACTAAATAAAGCTTCAGTAATTTTAATTGCTTTTTCACATTCTTCTTTACCATGTAAATCCTTAATAACTTCACTAGCAAGAGTCTTTTGCGCAATTCTTAAATGTGGTTCAGCATTATGTTTTTTCATAACATCTTCGATTTCTTCTTTAGATAAGAATGTAAATACTTTTAAGTATTCTTCTACTTTTTCATCTGATGAATTTATAAAGTATTGATATATTTGATAACTTGATGTTTTATTCTTATCAAGCCATAAAGCATTTCCTTCACTTTTACCAAATTTTTTACCATTTGAATCAAGTATTAATGGCATTGTAAATGCATAAGCTGTTTTACCTAATTTTTTATTAATTAATTCTATACCTGTTGTTATATTACCCCATTGATCAGAACCTGCAACTTGCATTGTTACTCCTTCTGTCTCATATAAATGCATAAAGTCATATCCTTGAAGTAAAGTATAAGTGAATTCTGCAAAAGTAATACCTGTTTCTAATCTTCTATTAATAATATCTTTAGCAAGCATATAATTAACATTAATATATTTTCCTGTATCTCTTAAGAAATCTAGAATACTAATATCTTTTGTCCAATCATAATTATTAACAACTTTTACTTTACTATCAAGTATTTCATTAACTTGTTTTTTTATTGATTCTACATTACTAAGAACTACTTCTTTAGATATAATTTCTCTTTCAGCAGTTGGTCTTGGATCACCAATCATACCTGTTGCTCCTCCAACAAGTAAAACAGGTTTAAATCCAGCTTTAGCAAGTCTTTTTGCAGTAACTAAACTAGAATAATGTCCAATATGAAGTGAATCTGCAGTTGGATCTGTACCCCAATAAAAAGTTGAATTACATTCATTAATAACTTTTTCTATATCTTCCCCTGCTTCATCTTTAATCAAACCTCTCCATTTTAATTCATCATAAAATTTCATAATAATTCCTCCAATTCCTTTAAATCTTTTATTTTATTTTTATAATCTATTTTATTATTAGGATCATATAATATTGCATTTAATCCAGCATTTATTGCACC
>JAFOMI010000050.1 GCA_017418945.1 Bacilli bacterium | reverse complement strand
CCTTATTATTTTGCTATGGATATGAAATATAATTTATCAAATGAGAAATATCCTTTTGTATTTGAAATAGATACTTATGAAAAGCTTGTTAATGAATTGACTCAATTAGGCTCTATTCGAGATATTGATGATTGGTTAAAAGGGGATAATGGTTTAATTCAAAATATTCCTAATGTTTTATGGGTAATTGCTGGAAGAGAAAAGTTAAAATGGGGAAATTATGATAAAGATTATGAAATTTTGTTAGATCAACATTTATTGGGAGATTTATCATTTGCTGATTGTAAATTCTTTTTAAACTCTGCTGGTATTAATGATGAAGATATTGTATCTCAAATTTATAAATTGACAGGTGGAGTTCCAATATTTTTGGATATGTGTGTAGATACTTATTTTAAATTATTAGAAGATAATAAAAAAATATCTATTAAAGATTTTGAAGGAGATCAAATAAAATTAATTGAAAGATTCTTTAAATATATGAATCATCAGGAAAGAGACTTTATTACAGTATTATCTTTTATTGGAAATTGGACTGATGATGAAATTGAAGAAAAAATTAAAAATGTACTAGGATCTTTTTCTTATAATTTATATGATAGAATAAAAGATTTTTCTTTTGTATTATATGAAAATGATAAATATAAAATACATGATACTATAAGAAAAGTTATTGTTGAAAATGCTCCTTCAATTATTAAACATAAATTTGATGAGAGTATAATTAATATTCAGGAAAAAAAGATTGAAGAAATTAAAGAACAAATTAAGGAAGAAACAAATCATAATATAAAGTCTGAAGGTATGCCTGATAAAAGTAAAAAAATAGATGGTGTTAAAGAATATGAAAATATTATTAATGAGTTAGTTGCTAATATAAATAACTTTTTATATGATAATCCAGCTGATAATAAAGAGAATAGATTAGAATATTGTAATAAAATAAATAATTTAATTAATAAAATTATGGAATATTTATATTTATTTGAAAAAGTATATCCTTATGATAATTTAGATTATTTAGTTAATCATAAACGCTTTAAAAATACACATGAATTTTTAATTATAAATGGGTTGTATAGATCTTTAAAAAGATATTATTGTTGGAAAAATGCTAAACGATATGTTGAGGGAGGAAGGACTTATTATTATAAACTTTCGGAAGATCGTTATGCTGCGTATAGAGAAAATATTGATTATTATAATAAAACACGTGGTTTTTATAAAAATGATAGTGATAAAACAAAACAAATTGATTATACAATTATGATTATGGCACAAACTTCTTTTTATAAAGAAAAAAAATATTTGATATTTGATTCTTATGAACTGGAAAGGCTTTATTTAATTAAGAATAAACATTTGAAAGGATGTACTCCTGATGATTTTTCTTATCTTTATTTATATTATGCTACTGAAAAATATGACAAAATAAGAAAATATTTAAAATCTTTTAGAGAATATTGTAAAAAAGAAGGTTATATATTCTTTAAAAAGTGGGATATTAGATTTACTATCAGTTTATTATGCTCTGATATTAAAGAATTTAATGAAAAAGAAGATATTATTGTTGGGAGAAAAATTTCAAAATCTGATTATATAGATGACGAAATTTATTTAAAAGATAGAAATAAGATTATTAGTAAATTAAAAGATGAACTTCTTGCTAAAGACATTGATTATATAATTGATTCTATTAATAATGATTTTAGTTTATTAGATGAATTTGCTATGAAATTGTTAATGAATTTATCCAAGTTATTGAAGTATGATTCTATGGCTGATTCTAATGTTAGAAAAATTATACAATTCTTGTTTGATAAATCCAGTTTCATTTTAAAATCAAATGATATTAAATTAATAGAATCATATACTTTATTTATGTATAGATTATCTTATTTTAAATGTAATGATGAAGATGCTACTGTTAAATATATTAGTGTATTAGAAAAGGCTAGAGAAAAGCTAGTAGAAATATATGGTGAAGGTTCTAATGCAGTAGAAAAAGTAACTTGTGAGTATTTAGCAAGATTAGGTATTAAATGTTATGGATATAGTTATCCTCAAAAGTATTTTACTGAAAGAACTCTATTTTCTGATTATGGTTCTACAGGTAAATTAAAAGATTTTTATCTTAGAGAATTGAGAAAAATTAATAAAAATCAAAATAAAAACTATTGTTTAGATTGTGAGAATATTTTATCTATTTTAAAACATGATTTTGAAATAAGTACTGATGTATTCTTTGAAAGCGAAGATAAGAAACTGTAT
>JAFOMI010000049.1 GCA_017418945.1 Bacilli bacterium | reverse complement strand
TTTTTTTATTAATATAAAATATAATATTATAAAATATAAGAATATAAAAAATGAGTGATATAGAGAAAGAATTAGAAAAGGATATTGAATATAATAAAAAATGGATGTCTCATCATCCTTTTATTTATAATAATAAAGAAACATTTAAAAATAAACAAATATTATTGTATTGTGAAAACTGTAAAAAATATAATACTAATGATACAATTAATTTTTTTACAGGATTTTTTGAAAAATTAATTGATAATGCTTATTTTATTTATTGTGGTAATATAGATGATTTTATTGAAAAGGTTAATAGGTTCGATAATATTAATTATTATTTTTTTGTTGAGCCTAAAGATAGAACAGAGAAACATAATAATATTCTTGAGAAAATTAATATTGATGATAATAAACATTTATATTTATTACATATTGATAAATATATTATTAATAATAATATGTTATTTGAAAAAATAACAATGATTTATAAATATATTCAATATTGGGGAGTTTCATTTATTAATAGAAAATCAGAACAAAGAGCTTTAAATAAAGATTGTTTCGACCATTTTATTAATGAAAATAAAGATATTTTAGATAATCACAAAATATTAATTTATAATGAACGTCAATATTTTAATAGAATTAGAACATTAAATTTTTTTACTGAATTATGTTCTAAACATTTTAATAATATATCTTTTGAATGGTGTTATGATTTAGAGGATTTTAATAAAAAATTAAATGATTGTCATATATTATTTATTAATCAACCTTATAATAAAACAGATGAATATAATAAAATGATGGATAAAATAAGATATAAAAGAACTTATTTATTTGAAATTAATTTAGATTATAATGAAGAATTTAATGGATTATATGAACATATTAAAATAGATTATCATAATAATAAAAATGAACCTTTACATGATTTGTTAAGATTTCTTAATAGAGATGAAGATTATTAAATAATATTAATTTTATTTTATTATTAATAATAAAATAAGATAATAATTAATAACCAATAATTGTTTTAGAATGGTAAGAAATAAACCAGTTGCAACTAAGTATTCAAGTTCTAACCTCAACAAGGTTCAAAAAATTGTTAAATATGCAAAAGTATTACAGGTATAATTAAATTAAATTAATTAATTGATAGGAATTAATAATATTATTCCAAGGTGATATATTATTTAATGAATTTAATATTAATAATCCTAATTCTAATACTCCTAGAGTTAATCCTAAAGTAATTCCTAAAGTTAAACCTAATAAAATTATTGTTAATAATAATCATAACAATAATAATAATCAATCTAATCAATCTAATCAATCGAAAGAAAAGAAAGAGTTTATTCCTGATTATGAAAATGTTGATTATACAGGTATTAATAAATTAATGAATACTAATAATAATACTAATAAAGAATTTGTTCCTGATTATGCTAATGCTGATTATTCTGGATTAACTCAATTAATGAATAATGCTAATATTACTAATAAAGAAAATGAAAATAAAAATATTGAAGATGATAGTGATATTGAAGTTGAAGAAGAAGAAGAGCAAGAGCAAGAGGAAAATAAAATTATATGGCCTAATAATGTAAAACTTCTTAAAGATAAGAAATAAATAAATAAATTAATTAATTTTTTTATTATTATTTTTAAAAATAATAAATTAAGAAATAAATATTGCTTTATCATTCATTATTAAATAAGGATAAGATGAAGATGCCCAAGTCCATCCTGCTCCTTGTTTCTTTTGTTTTAATATTTCATCAACAAATTCATCATCTGCACCATATTTTACACTTAATAAATTCTTAATATGATTTTTTGATTGAGCTTGTAAATTAAATCCTGTATATGTGCTTTCTCTTAAATATAATCTTGTATTTTTAGTTGTTGCTGTTATATTATGACTAATATTAATTACATGGATATTATCATTTCTTTTATTATGACTTCTACCTGTATTTAAACAATCAGCACTAAAATTTAATAATAAATTTCTAATAGTATTATTTTGGATATTATCAATATCATCAAAAATAATTAAATAAGGTCTATTATCTTTATTTTGTATTTCATTTATTTCTTTAACTGATAAAGGAATTTTTAATTTTGTTTTATTCTTTTTATTATTATTAATAATATCTATAAATGTTTGTGGTGTTATTATCATTATTCTATTTTTATCTTTATCATCTTTTGTTAAATATTTAAAATATTCTGATAATGGTTCATCTAATGTTATTCCTGTAATATAAATTATGTATAATCTTGGCATTTTTCTCATAAATATAGATATTAATGAACCTGCATTACTTGATTTAAAACTATGAGATGCACCATTTAAAAATGCTGTAAATCTCTGTTTATTATCAATATAAGGCATTGGTATTTTATTTTGTAAATCATTTATTATTAATTCATCATTATTTGATTTATCCAAATATAATATTTCTGATGGTTGAGCATCTTTTTCTAATTTATGATCATAATTAAATAATGATTTATCATATAATTCTATTACTGGAAGATTTTTATTTCCTTCTTTATCTTGTTTATTTAATGTTAGCATTTCATTTAACTCTATTATAAATTAATATGATAAATTTATTTTTATTTATTGAAATTATATTAATTATTTTAAATTAATTAATTATTTCATTATTATAATATTACAATAATATTATTAGCATTAATATCTTTTATTTTTATAAATGAACTATTACCTATTTTATTTATTTTTATTTTATGATATTTATTATTTTTAAAACTATAATAATTATTATCATCATCATAATAAATATCATCAAATAAATAATTACAACCATTTAATGAATAATTTTTAAATTGTTTATAAGCTTTTGTATTTTCATTATCTTCAAAGAAATTTTTATTTTCTTTTATTTTTTCCATTATTTATATTATTTATATTATTTATGTATAGATATATATTAAAAGTATAAAATAATTAAAATGATTAATTTTTTATCTTATTTACCTTGCTTTTTTGGTTATTTCATTAATTTATTTAAGATTTTAATTAATTATTTATGCATTTTATTATGTATTAATTGTAAAAATAAATGTTTAGATGATAATGATGATGATAATAA
>JAFOMI010000048.1 GCA_017418945.1 Bacilli bacterium | reverse complement strand
TTGTTAGTTTCTTTTTTTTGTGATATAATTCATTTATAAATAGGAGATGTTGGTATGGGAGATTGGAGTCAATTTTTTGAAAAACCAGAGATAGATTTTTCTAAAGTATCTAAAGAAGAACTACAAGATAGATTTTATGGTAGATACTATGATTACTATAATATACTTTCAAAAGTAATGAATGGTGATCAAAAAGAACGTATGGCTGTAGTTGCTGAAAGATTTGAATATATATTAGATTGTTTCGTTTCTCAAAGAAAACAAATCATAGATGATTTTTCATTTCGTGGTTCTGGAAGAATGCTTCAAGATATTTTTAAAAGTGAAATAGGATTTTTAAATTTTATTACTGAATCAACTGATAAAAGAGATCATGAATTATCTGGAATAGTAATTAGAGATAATGAAGATAAAAATGATGAAAGAAAAATTTTTGGTGCGATAAATAAATCAATTACATATAATATTATTAGAGTACTTGCTTTTGAAAAAGAAAAGAAAGGTGAACCTTTCAAAATTCCAGAAGAAGTAATAAAATATTCTGATAGATATTTTCGCTTTGAGGATTCTGCAGTTAATTATTTGACTGATTTAATGGGAAATGATATATATAAATATTATTTTAATGGAAAAGGCCGTGAATTTGAAAATAGATTATTTGGTTTATATAAAGATGCCTTAATGTACTTACCAGAGTGTCAAGAAGAAGTTAATGAATTCTATGAAGAATTAAAAGGAAATAATAATAAATCAACTAAAAATGATGCATTAAATATCTTAGCAGCATCTTATTTAAAAAATATAGAAACTCATCTAAATACTACAGGTAATTATATTGTGGAAAACAATTATGATGTTTTTGTAGATAATTGTGTAAAATTAAAAAAAGCACAAATGATTAAAAAAGAAATAGAAAGACAAAGAGAAGAAAATATAGAACCTGAATATGAAGAAGTAACTAAAGCAAAAAAAGGATTGAAATAAAATAGGAATAGTTATATAATATTTTATGCGAGGAGATTAGGTATGAATTATTCAATAGATAAAATGTTAAACATTGTTCCTTCTAAATATCAATTAGTTTATGTAGCATCTCAAAGAGCAACTCAAATGGATGAAACTAAACATTATCAAATGAAGGAAAATGAATATAAAACTACAAATAGCTTAGATAGAGCATTAGAAGAAATTCAAAATAACTTAATACATATTAAAGAAAAATAGTATTAAGTTTTTTTCTTATTTGGAGGAAATATGAAAATCATAAAATATAAAAAAATAAGAAATAAATATAGAGTATATTTTGATAATGATATAACTGTAGATCTTTATGAAAGAGTAATAATAGATAATGAACTATTATTAAAAAAAGAATTAACAAAAAAAGAATTAACTAAAATAGTTAATGATAATAATAAAGAATCTATTTTAGATACTGCTATTCATTATATAGAAATAAAAATGAGATCTAAAAACGAAGTTATATCATATTTAAAGAAAAAAGGTTATGAAGATAATGATATTGATAATACTATTAAGAAATTAGAGAAACTAAATTTATTAAATGATTCACAATATGTAAAAGCTTTTATAACTGATAAAATAAATTTATCAAATGATGGACCAAATAAAATAAAAAATAGTTTATTAAATAATAATATTAATGAGGTTATTATTAATAAATATATGGATGAAATAGATAATAAAATAATATATGATAAATTAGAGAAATTAATTGATAAAAAGATAAGATTAACTAAGAATATTAGTGGTAATCCATTGAAATATAAATTATTGTCATATTTTATTAATCAAGGCTATGATAAATATATGATTGAAGAGATATTGGTTAAAAAGAATTTAAAAAATGATAATGGATATAAAGAATATACTAAATTATATAATAAGTATAGTAGAAAATATGATGGGATAGAATTAGAAAATATAATTAGACAAAAATTATATTTAAAAGGTTATAGTTTAGATGAAATAAAAAAGAATATCGATTGATATTCTTTTTAGTTTGAAGTAGATGATGCACTTTTTAATTGTTCATCAATATATTCATTATATATTTTTTTAAGTTTTGAATCTTTAAATTTTAATTTATAATTTTTTCTAATAGCATCTAATGCTGTAACATTAATAGTTTTATCTTCTTTTTTCTTTGTTACTAATGTATTAATAATTTCTTCTTTAACATCTTTTAAAGCTTGTTTTTCTTTTTCTCCAGTTTTTAAAATAATATGGTAACCATAAGTAGTTTTAACAGGTTCTTTAGTATATTCATTTACTTTTAAATCAAATGCTGCAGTCTCAAATTCTGAAACCATTTGACCTTTTTTGAAATATCCTAAATCTCCACCATTTTCTTTAGAACCAGTATCATCAGAATTTTCTTTAGCTAATGTACTAAAATCAGCACCATTATTTAATTCTTTAATTAAATCTTTAGCTTTTTTTAAAGCTTCTTCATCACTTAATCCATCTTCACTATCTGATGATTTAACTTTTATTAAAATATGTTTAGCACTAATTTCACCAGAGTATTCATCATTATAATATTTTTTGATTTCATCCTCTTTAATACTATCTTTTAAATATGTATCAACAGCTTTAGTTCTTTGATAAGATAATCTAATTTCATCTTTTAATTCATTTTCATTATTATAACCAGCAGATTTTAAAGTTTCTTCAAAATTAGAACTATATTGATTTTTAATATATTCTAATTGATTATTTACTTGTTTTTCAATTTCTTCATCATTTTTAAACATTACACTAAATATTTTTTTATCAATATCATCAATAATAATTTGTTTAGCATATTTATTTTTTAATTCTTTGTATAAAGTATCTGCGGTAATATTTTTCCCATTTACTTGAATTGCTACTTCTTCACCATTTTTTAATTTTGCTTTACAACCAGTTGTTAATATGGCACCCATAACTAGTACCATTGTACCAATAATAATTTTATTTTTTTTCATGTTATCCTCCTAAATTGTACATATATATAATAACAAAAATAAAAAATAAATACAATATTTTATAAAAGGAATCACATAAATTAATGGTCTTTCATAGTATATAATGAACAAAAAAAGGAGGAATGAATTATGAATTACTCATATGGTTCTAATGCTGGTATTATTCTAGTATTATTTATATTATTAGTAATAATAATAGGAGCTTATATTTAAGGAGGTTTTTATGAATAGTTCTACAATTTCAAATTCATGTACACAAACTTGTCCACCAGTTAAAAAATCTGGATGTGGTTATGTAGCTATAATAGTTTTATATATCTTACTTGCTATTATTTTATGCTCATCAGTTTGTTAATATGAAAAAAAGTTCCGTTGGAACTTTTTTATTTTAATAAATTAAAAACTTCATCGATACTTAAATTAACATCTTTATCGTAATTAGGTATTAAATGTAAATGATAATGTTTAACTTCTTGTAAATCACCATTATTTTGAACTAATTGTAATCCAGAAGGGTTAAGCTTTTCTTCTATTCTTTTCTTTAGTATTTTAGATATTTTCATAATATGATTTAGGGTTTCTTCATTAATTTCATCTAAATCTTTATAATGTTTCTTTGGAATAATTAATGTATGTCCACATTTAATAGGACTAATATCTAAAAAAGCTAAAACAGTATCATCTTCATATATTATATTTGCTGGTATTTCTTTATTTATTATTTTACAAAAAATACAATTTTCCATTTTATACACATCCTTCATTTTCATTTTATCAAAAAAAATATTAAAAATATAGTTTTTGTGTTAAAATATAATTGATTTTTATAAGTAATATAAATTATTTACGAATTTATTTTATGAATAGAATACTATAAATGGAGGTGACTATATGAATAGAGAAGATTTTACATTTTTAGAAAAAGGAATAATATATTTTGATAATGGTGCGACTTCATTAAAACCAAAGAGTGTTATTGAAAAAATGGATGAATATTATAATGATTATCCAAGTAATGCACATAGAGGTGATTATAAAACTAGTGTAAGATCTAGTGAACAATTTGAAAAAGCAAGAGATACAGTAAAAGAATTTATTAATGCTAAATATAGAGAAGAAATAGTTTTTACAAGTGGTTCTACTGAAAGTTTATCACAAATAATTTATGGTTATTTTAAAAATAAGTTAAAAAAAGGTGATGAAGTTTTAGTAACAAAAGCAGAACATGCTTCAGTATTATTACCATGGTTTGATTTAGAAAATAAAATTGGAATTAAAGTTAAGTTTATTCCACTAAATGAGGATTATACTTTTAGTATAGATAAAATGATGGAAACAATTACTGAAAATACTAAAGTAATTTCAATTGCAGAAATAACTAATGTAATTGGAGATATTAGAGATATTAAGAAAATTACTTCTATTTGTCATGAAAAAGGTATTAAAGTATTAGTAGATGCTGCTCAAAGTGCTGGTCATGTAAATATCAATGTACAAGATACTGATATAGATTTTCTTGCTATATCAGCTCATAAGATGCTTGGACCAAATGGTATTGGTGTTTTATATGGTAAAAAAGAATTACTTGAGGAATTAGACCCTATTAAAAAGGGCGGTGGAATGACAATTTCATTTGATTCTCCTGATAATATAATATATAAAGATTTACCATATTCTTTAGAAGCAGGAACTCAAAATATTCCGGGTGCTATTGGTTTAATGGAAGCAATTAATTATATTAATAAAATTGGTATAGATAATATAGAAGAATATACATGTGAATTAAAAGAATATTTAATTAACAAATTAAAGAAACTTAATAACATAGAAATTTATAATGCAGATGTTCCTGGATTTACTGTTATATTTAATGTAAAAAATGTATTTTCTCAAGATACTGCAATTTATTTAGATAAACATAATATTTGTGTTAGAAGTGGAGATCATTGTGATAAAAAATTAAAAGATGAAATTAATATAACTAATACTGTAAGAATAAGTTTAAATTTCTATAATACAAAAGAAGAAATAGATAAATTAGTAGAAGCATTAGATAATGATAATATATTAGAAGAAAGTTTAGGGGTATAAAAAAAGAAAATTTAATTTTCTTTTTTTTTATAGTATGTTATAATAATTTTGCTTATGGGGGTTAAATATGGAAAATAAAGATTTAGCTATTATTTATAAAGCAAAACAAAAAGAAGTAAAAGATATTATTAAAAAACTTAATTCTTCATCAATTGATTTATCTGATAAATTAGAAGAAATTGAATTAATAGATAAGAAATTAAAGGAAAAAATAAAAAAAGAAAATAGTATTGATATTTATGAAGAATCTATTGATAAAATAGATTTAATTATAAATGATATAAAAGACAATTATGAATGTTATTATAAGATTTATGTATTATATAAAGATTTAAAACAAAAACTTATAAATGTAAATGCAGATTCTATTAATGAATTAGTCTTAATTTCAAAAGAGTTATTATCTCAAGTAAAACAATCTTCTACTATAGATTTTGAAAAAGAACAAGAATTGGTTTTAAAAATATATGAAGCTATTTATAGTGTCTTAAAACTAGAATTATTGTATTTAGATAAAGATTCATTATTAGAATTATTAAAAGAAAATGATGTAGATGTTTCGTTTATTTCAGAATTGATAGAGAAGGATTTGAGTTCTATAAGAGACAATAATGAATCTATAGAACAAGAAATATTAAAAGTACAAAAGAATGGCCTTGATAATAAGTATTTGCTAAATAAAGAATTATTAAGTTTAATAATAATTTTGGATAAAGAAAATGATAAAGCAAAGAAAAAAGATGATTTTTTAACAAGTATGTCAGACTATGAGATTATAAGTAAAAAAATGGAAATGAGTATTGACAGAATGGAAAAAAAATCGAAAGAAATACCAGAATGTAAAAAGGGTATAAGAAAGTTAAAGAAAAAAAGATTTTTGAGTTTTACCATAGGTTTAATAAATCTTACTTTGATAGGAACAGGTGTGTTTTTCTCTTCAAAACTATCAAAAAAAATGAGCGAAGAAAAGAATTATCATACAATAACTACAACATATGATTCATCAATTGATGAAGAAGTTGTAGATGAATCATATGCTACAGGTAAGAATGAAAACTTAACAATTGTTGAGTATTCTCCATGGGATAGTCCTGGGAGTTTTAGAAGCGATTATAAAAGAAATAAATATGAATATGAAACAAAGAATTTAAACGTTGAATTTGATGATTTGAAAGATTATTTAAATAATAATATAAAATTTGAGGATAATGATATTAAAAAAAGTGAGGAAGTCGTTAAACAGAAGCCAGATGATTATGGTTATGGTGAAAATAAATATATTATAATAAAAACAGAAAAAGATTTGGCTGACTATAAATATATAGTTAATTCTAAAAAAAATATACTTTTTGATATTTTATTAAAAGTTTCTCTTGCGTCTAGTGGTATTAGCTATGCCATTTACTTACTAAAAAAGAGTGGTAAAGAAAAAGGAAAAATTGTTGATAAAAAAGAAGAATTAGAAGAATTAAAGAAAGAGTTAGAAATAATTAAAAATGAATTACAAGAGTTATTATTAAAACATAATAATATGCCAAAAGAATTATTAGAAAGATATTATGATTTAGGGCCTGTTATTATTAGAGATAGAAAAGTAAAAGAAGCTAAAGATAAAATTAATAGATTAATTAATAATTAATGATTATTTATTATGTTAAATGAAAGGGTGTTTAAATTGGATAGTGAATTAAAAAGAGAATTAATAATAGAAAACTTCAATAATCCTGTTAATAAAGGTCTTAAAAATGATCCAAGTTATATTAAAGGCGAAAAGAAGAATCCTTCTTGTATTGATCACTTTACTATAGAAATAAAAATAGAAGATAATATAGTAAAAGATATTAGGTTTGATGGGGAGGCATGTGCGGTTGCGACATCATCTTTATCTATTGCTATAAGTAAATTAATTGGAAAAACCAAAGAAGAAGCAATTAATATAATTGATAATTATAATAAAATGATTAAAGGTGAAGAATATGATAGAGATATTCTTGAAGAATTATCTATATATGAAGATGTAGGAAGACAACCAGCAAGAGTAAACTGTGCAATTCTAGGAATAAATGGAATAAAAGATTTAATAGAAAAATAAAAAATTACTAAATTTATAAATTTGAAAGAAAAATGTTTTTATAAATCATTTTTCTTTTTTTATTATTTAAAATTTGGAAATAAAAACATCTATTTTTATTAATTATTGTGATTTGTTTATATAAAAATTATTTAGTAATATCTTGTTTGAAAGGAGGGTTTATATGTTAAACCAAGTTGTATTTATAGGAAGATTAGTTAGAGATCCAGAATTAAGAGAAAGTGAGGGAGGTAAAAAGTATACTAATATAACTCTTGCAGTTACAAGAAGTTATAAGAATCCTGATGGTGATTATGGAGTTGATTTTATCGATTGCAGATTATGGACAGGGGTTGCGGAGAATACTGCAGAATATTGTAAAAAAGGTGATTTAATTGGAATTAAAGGAAGAATAGAAACAAGAAAAGTTGAAGAAGAAGAAAAAACTAGATTATTAACTGAAATAATTGCAGAAAAAGTCACTTTTTTATCTAGCAAAAGACAAGAAGAAACAGAGTAATCTGTTTTTTTAGAAGGAATATGTACTATGAATAAAGATAGTATTAAAACTGAAATTATAGTAAAAGACCATAAAATTGGAGTTTTAAGGATTTAAAATAGAGAATATATTTCACTTACTGATTTAGCAAGATATGTGGATAATGAAGAACCAAGACTTCCTATTAGAGATTGGAAGAGAAGTAAAGAAGTGATTTCTTATTTAGGATTGTGGGAAAGTATTCACAACGAAAATTTTAAAGGGGGCGAATTCGACACGTTTAAAAATGAAGCTGGAAGCAACATTTTTAAAATGTCGCCCCAAAAGTGGATAAGAGAAACGAATGCTATTTGGAATTATATCAAAATCTGGTAGATATGATGGTGGAACATTTGCTGATCCTGATATTGCTTTTGAATTTGCAAGTTGGCTTTCACCAGAATTTAAACTTTATTTAATTACAGAATTTCAGCGTCTAAAGAAAAATGAAGCATATCAAAATAAAATTGATTGGCATGCAAACAGAGTTTTAGCAAAAGTTAACTATGCTGTTCATACGGGTGCTATTAAAAGCATTATAGTTCCAACTTTAACAGAAAAACAAAAGAAATTTGTATATGCTGAAGAAGCAGATGTTTTAAATGTTGCTTTATTTGGTATGACTGCTAAAGAATGGAGAGAAAGTAATCCTGAAATTGCGGATAAAGGTAATATTAGAGATTATACAGATTTATTACATTTAGTTATTCTAAATAATCTTGAAAATATAAATGCTGAATTAATAGATATGAAAATGCCACAAAATGAAAGACTTGTTAGATTAAATAATATCGCTAGAAAGCAAATGGAAATATTAAAAAATAATAAATCTTTTAATTATTTAGAATATAATGATAATAAAATATAATGAGTGTAAATATTATTTGTTAAAAGTTCCTATTTAGTTAACTTTAATAATATGAATAGTAAAGTTTTATATAATCATACTATCTAGTAGGTGATT
>JAFOMI010000047.1 GCA_017418945.1 Bacilli bacterium | reverse complement strand
AAGAAAAGACTCTTGATTTATATAATGATCATTTTTATGATTCTGGTTCTATAAGAGTAGAGAATGCTAGAATTAAATGCTGGAAAGCAGGAGGACATGGTTATGAGACATTTTTAAATGTAGTAGAAAACTCTTGTAACCCAGGATTTGTAGTTATGGGTCAAAAACTTGGTAAAGAAAGATTATTTAAATATATAAATAATTTTGGATTTGGTAAAAAGACTGGTATTGATTTAAATGGAGAAGCAACTGGAATATTATTTTCACTTGATAAAGTAGGACCTGTTGAACTTGCTACTACTGCATTTGGTCAAGGTGTATCAGTAACTCCAATACAGCAAATAGCAGCTGTATCAGCAGCAATTAATGGAGGAAAACTTTATAAACCATATATAGTTAAAAGTATATTAGAACCTGAAACGAATTCTGTTATTAAATCATATGATAAGACTTTAGTTAGAAACGTTATTAGTAAAGAAACAAGTAAAGAAGTTAGAAATGCTCTTGAAAGTGTTGTAACAAATGGTACTGGAAGAAATGCTTTTATTGATGGATATAGAGTTGGTGGTAAAACTGGAACAGCACAAAAAGTTAAAGATGGAAGATATATGTCAGGAAATTATATAGTTTCATTTATTGGATTTATGCCAGCAAATGATCCTAAAATAGTTGTTTATGTAGCAATAGATAATCCAAAAGGAGTAGTTCAATATGGAGGAACAGTATCAGCTCCTATTGCTAGATCAATTTTACTTGATTCAATTGATGCGTTAAATATAAAGAAACCAGATGGAGCAAAAGAAAAGAATTACCAGCCTTGGGATAAGAAGTATTTAACTGTGCCTGATTTAGTTGGAAAGAAGTATGACGATATAAAGTATAAATTAGAAGGTTTTACTTTGGAATTTAGTGGTAGTGGGAAAAAGATAATATATCAGTCTCCAATTAAGGGTGAAAGGGTACTTGAAGGTAGTAAAATTAGAATAATGCTAGGTGATTAAAATGTTAAGAAATGTAAATATAATTAATTTTTTAAATATTAATGACATTCTTTATGATATAATAGGTATTGGAAAAGTAAGGGATGTGAATTTTATGTTATTATTAGCTAAGTCTGTACTTGCTATTTTTATAGGATTCCTTGTATCTGTTATTTTTGGCACTTTTTTTGTTCCATTTATGAGAAAGAAAAAAGCAAGACAAGTAACAAGTAAGTTTGTAAAAGCTCACAAAGCTAAATCAGGGACACCAACTATGGGAGGGTTAATATTCTCGGTATCAACAATTATAGCAATAGCAGCAATGTTTATTACAAAGAAAATGACTATTACTACAAATTTATTTATTGTTTTATTTGTATTCTTTGGATATGGTTTAATTGGCTTTGTTGATGATTATTTTAAAATTAAATATCAATCTAATGAAAGAGGTTTAACTAGATTACAAAAATTTTGCGCACAAGTTGTTATTGCAATTATATTTTTCTATTTATATATTAAATCGGGCGCAGATACTAGCTTAGAAGTTGCGGCTTTAAATATACATATTAGTTTAGGCTTCTTATATGGATTCTTTATATTATTCATGTTAGTAGGAACAAGTAATGCTGTTAATTTAACTGATGGACTTGATGGCCTTGCAGGTGGTTTATCATTAATTTGCTTTTTAATATATGGTATGATAGCTTGGAATTCTCCATACTTATCAGGTTCAGAAGATATAGCAATATTTTGTTTTATACTAACAGGAGGATTATTAGGATTCTTAGTATTTAATGGTCATCCAGCAAAAATATTTATGGGTGATACAGGATCACTTGCTTTAGGTGGTACACTTGCAACAATAGCAATTTTAACTCATAGAGAGTTTTCATTAATTGTTATTGGTGGTGTATTCGTGCTTGAAACACTATCTGTTATATTACAAATTGCATCTGTAAAATTAAGAGGAAAAAGATTATTTCCAATGACTCCAATTCATCATACGTTTGAAAAACTAGGATGGATTGAAGAAGACATAGTTAGATTATTCTATGTGGTAGGATTTATTCTTGGTGCAGGTGCCATTGTATATACTATATGGGTTTAAAGCAAATATTAATATTTGCTTTTTTATTTGGGAGATGTTATGAAAAAAATTTTATTTTTAATATTAAATATATTCTTAATAGCGAAAGTTTTGTTTTCAAAATATGACAATGCTATTTCAATGATTCAAAATAATATAAATACTAAATTAAATGAATGTTCCGTTGTAAGAAATATAGATACGCATAGTGGATTTCATAATGATGGATACAAATATGTAGAATTAAGTTGTTCAGATAAATCAAAAGAAATATTAAAGGAAATAAAAAAATGGAATAAACTTCCTTTAACAAGTAATTTGAACGATATTGTTTATTTATCAAATTCTATTTCTACATTTGATTTACCAGATATAAAAAATGGTTATTATTATTTTTATGATAAGCAAATTGGTTCTAGAAATGAAACAAATATAGAAAATAAAAAATCATATAATTTTTATTTAGTTTTATATGATATAGATACTAATAAATTATATTATATTGAATTAGATACTTAAAATAAGATAATATCTTATTTTTTTTGTGCATAAAATTTAATGGGGTGAACAGAATGAGAAAGTTTGATAGAAAGTTATTTGTGTTAGTTATTTCTATTTGTTTATTTGGCATATTAATGATATATTCATCATCTTATGTATGGTCTTTATATAAATATAATGACTCTTTTAGATTTTTAAAATTACAATCATTCTTTTTTGTTATAGGACTTCTATTAATGATAATTGTATCAAAAATTGATTACCATATTTATTATAAAAAAAGTAATTTATTTTTTTTAATTTGTTTTATAATGCTTATATTAGTTTTAGTCCCAGGAATAGGTCAAATTAGAAATGGATCTAGAAGTTGGTTTGGTTTTGGTGGACTTGGTGTTCAACCTTCAGAATTTATGAAATTATCATTAATAATATTTTCTTCTAAATATTTAGTTAATAATATTAAAGATGTAAAAAATATAAAAAGAGGAGTATTGCCTTTATTAATAATAGTAATACTTTCTTTCTTATTAATTATGCTTGAACCAGATCTTGGTAGTGGCGTAATATTACTTGTTAGTATAGTTGGTTTATTATTTGTATCAGGAGTTAATTTGTCTTTTTTTGTAAAAATAGGATTAGTAGGTTTATTAGGACTTTCTATATTAATTATATCTGCACCTTATAGAATTAATAGAATTACTGCATTTTTAGATCCTTGGAGAGATCCTTTAGGAACTGGCTTTCAATCTATTCAATCGTTATATGCAATTGGACCAGGTGGATTATTTGGAATGGGATTATTTAATAGTATACAAAAACACTTTTATTTGCCTGAACCACAAACTGATTTTATTTTTTCAATTATTAGTGAAGAATTTGGCTTTTTAGGAATTATAATAGTATCTTTTTTCTTTATTTCAATTATTTATAGAATTATTAGAATTGCACTTTTATGTGATGAATTATTTCCTAAATTATTATCTTTTGGTATAGCGTTTCAGTTATCATTTCAAATATTATTAAATTTAGGCGTAGTTACATCTCTTTTGCCAGTAACTGGTGTAACACTTCCGTTTCTATCTTATGGAGGAAGTTCCTTAATAATAACAATGGTATCCATGGGTATTGTTTTAAATATTTCAAGAAATGTTTGATTTAAAAATTTTAAGATGTTATAATTTTAATAGAGGATAGGGTATAAGTATGAGATTTATTAAAAAGATTTTATTAGGTTTATTAGCGTTATCGCTTATTTCATTTTGTGTTTTTATGATTTATAAGATTATTAATAGAGACACTAAGATGCTTACAAATCAAGATATAAAAAAAGATGTTAAAGTAGTTAAAAAGGAAAAGACGGGCAAAGAACCTGTTATAAAGCTTAAGGGCCAAGAAAATATGAAAATTGTATTAAATGGTGTTTATGAAGAAATGGGTGCGACTGCGATTGATGAAGAAGATAAAGATATAAGTGATAAAATAAAAATTGTTAATAATATTAATATTAATGTACCTGGGGATTATACTGTAGATTATACAGTTACTGATAGTGATAATAATAAAGTTACAGTAAAAAGAAATGTTAAAGTATTTAAAGTAGAAAATAAAGATACTGATGGAATTAGTGTATTTATGTACCATTATTTTTATGATGATGCTACTGAAACGGGTCAAGATAATAATTATATTAGTAAAAGTCATTTTGAAGAAGAATTAAAATATTTAAGTGAAAATGATTATTATTTTCCTAATATGAAAGAAATTAGAAAATATGTAGATGGTAAACTTGATTTACCAGAAAAATCTGTAGTATTAACTATGGATGATGGACATGCTGATAATTATTCAATAGCTTATCCTTTAGCAGTTAAATATAAAGTTCCAATTGTTATGTTTGTTGTTACTTCATGGACTGATGTTTCAATGGATTTACAACAAGAAATGAAAAATACAGGTTATGTTATATTCCAATCACATACTCATGATATGCATAAAGCAGGTTGCTCAGGAGTTGGACATGGAGGTTATTTTCAATGTGTATCTTATGAAGAAGGACTTAAAGATTTAACTATGTCAAAAGAAGCTTTAAATAATAGTGATTCATTAGCTTATCCGTTTGGTGATTATAGTGAAAATTCAATTAAAATAATGAAAGATGCAGGTTTTAGTTTAGGATTTACTACTCAAAATGGTCAAATTCATGTTAATGATGATCCATATAGTTTAAGTAGAATGAGAATAAATGGTGATATTTCATTAGACACATTTATAAGTGAACTATAAAAATTAAATTGAATAAGATTATATTTTGTGATATATTATTTTTGAAAGGGTGAAGTTAATATGGCTGAAAAAGCAAAGATTGAAAAAGTTGAAAAAACTTTTACTGGAATTGATTTTGTAGGAGAAACAATACTTGTTTATTTAGTAAGTATTTTAGGATTTATTTTCTCATTCATGGATGAATCTAAATATGGAAAAAGAGCTAAATTCTTATATAATCAAGCAGGTGCTTTATTTGTAGTAGAGCTTGCAATGACTGTTCTATGTGCAATACCATTTATTGGTTTATTATTCTGGGCTTTAAATGTTGTAATCTTTGTATTTATGATTGTGGCTCTTGTTAAAGGATGCCAAGGTGAAGATTATAAAATTCCAGGAATCTATGATTTAGGTCAATTTATTTGGAATAAAAATTCTACAAAATAAAGAAGAAAATAGTTCTTCTTTTTTTAATCCCATGATATAATTAAATAGGTGAAGAAAATGAAAGTAATTATAGCTGCTGCCGGTACAGGTGGTCATATTAACCCTGGTATTGCAATTGCTGATATTATTGAAAAAGAAAATCCAGGTTCAGATATTAGATTTATTGCAACAGGAAAAAAATTAGAAGAAGATTTAATACATAATGCTGGTTATAAATCATATGCAATAGAAGCTTATGGTTTTAGTAAAAAAATAAGCATTGATAATATAAAGAAAACTATTAAAACTATTAAAGGTTTTTCTCAAGCAAAAAAAATATTGAAAGAATTTAAACCTGATATAGTAATTGGTACAGGTGGATATATTTGTGGTGCAGTAATATCTTCAGCTCATAGTTTAAAAATACCAACTTTATTACATGAAAGTAACGCATATCCAGGACTAGCAATTAGATTATTATCTAGAAAAGTAGATACTATATTAGTAGGAATAGAAAATGCTAAAAATGATATAAAAGGTGCAAAAAGAGTTGTTTATACTGGAACACCAACAAAAGTAAAACCACTTAATTTAAGTTTAAAAGATAAAAAAAATATTTTAAAAAAGACAAATATAAATAATGATAAAAAAGTAGTTTTAGTTGTAGGTGGTAGTCAAGGCGCTAAAAAAATAAATGATTGTATTTTAGATATAATAATTAATAAAAAGAATGTTAATTATAATTTGATTTGGGCTACAGGAAAAGGCCAATATGATAGTATAAAAGAAGAATTAAGTAATAATAAAATGAATATTGAAAAACTAGATAATGCTAGTATTTTACCATTTATTTATAATATGGATGAAATGCTTAGTGTTTCAGATCTTGTAATTGCAAGAAGTGGAGCTTTAACTCTTACTGAACTTGCACTTATGGGAAAACCTGCAATTTTTATACCACTTCCTAGTTGTTCTTCAAATAGACAAGAAGATAATGCTAGAGTGTTTGAAAAGAATAATGCAGCTAAGATCATTTTGAATAATGAAGTAAATGGAGATAATTTAAATGAAATGATTAATTCTCTTGTTGAAGATGATAATCTTTTAAAAGATATGTCTAAAGCTTCTAACAAAATGGCAGTTTATAATGTTGAAGAAAGAATCTATAATGAAATTAAGAGATTAGTAGGTTAAGAGTATGGATATAAAAGAATTTATAATTAAAGAAGAGATAGGAGAAGTTCTTTGTAATGAAGAATTAAAGAAACACACATCTTATAAAGTAGGGGGAAGTTGTAATTATTTTGTTACACCTTCTTCAATAGATAAGTTAATAATATTATTAAAATATATCAAGAATAATAATATAAAATATAAAATAATAGGTAATGGTAGTAATGTTATTTTCTCATCTAAAAATTATGATGGAATAATAATTAGTTTATCAAAAATAGATGACTTAATTATTGAAGGTAATCATGTAAAAGTAGGCGCAGGACATTTACTTGTAAAATTATCTAATATATGTGCGAGTAAGGGTTTAACAGGATTAGAATTTGCATCTGGTATTCCTGGAAATGTAGGCGGTGCAATTTATATGAATGCAGGAGCTTATAAAAGTGATATGAGCAATGTTTTAAAAACTGTTACTTATTTAGATGATGAATTAAATTTAGTTACTTTAAAAAAAGAAGAATTAGATTTTTCTTATAGACATAGTGTTTTTCAAGAAAATAATTTTGTTATATTAGAAGCAACATTAGAATTACAAGAAGGAAATAAAGAAGAAATTATGAATTTGATTAATGATAGAAGAAAAAGAAGAATGGAAAGTCAACCACTAGAATATCCATCAGCAGGATCTGTTTTTAGAAATCCATCTGATACTATATTTTCAGGAAAACTTATTGAAGATTTAGGTTTAAAAGGATATCAAATTGGTGGAGCTAAAGTTTCAGAAAAACACGCAAACTTTATAATTAATTATGATAATGCAACAGCGGAAGATATAGTTAATTTGATAAATTTAATAAAAGAAAAAGTTAAAAAAGAATATGATATAGACTTAAAAGTTGAACAAGAAATAGTAAATTTTGGAGAATAAAATGGGAAAAAAGAAAAAAAGAAGAAAAAGATTAAAAATTAAAAGTGTTTTAATATTTTTATTATTTATACTTGTGATAATTGGCTTCTTTTTTGCGTTATCTTTAATAAAAGTTAGAACATATTATGTATATGATAATAATTATTTAAAAGATGATGAAATATTAAATATATTAAAACTAGATAAGAATTCATCTTTTATTACTATAAATACACCTTTTGAAAGATCACTTGCTAAAAAAAGCAAATTAATAAAAGATGTTAAAATAAAAAGAACATTAGATTTTGAAATTAAAATATATATTAAAGAATATAATGTAATGTTTTATGATAGTATTAATAAAAAAACAATTCTAGAAAATAATGAAGAAGTTGATTATATTGATAATAATGCACCTATTTTAATAAATGAAATAAGTGATAAAACTATTTATGAGAAATTAGTAAAAAAGATGGGTAAAGTTAATAAGAATTCATTAAATATGATTTCTGAAATTACTTATTCACCAAATGGCATAGATAAAGAAAGATTCTTATTTTCAATGAATGATGGTAATTATGTTTATGTAACATTAACAAAGATATCTAAAATAAATGATTATAAAAGCATAATAGATTCAGTTGAAAATAAAAAAGGTATTTTATATTTAGATTATGGTAATTACTTTGTACCAAAGGAATAGAGAATATAATTATATTTTCTATTTTTTTTAAAAATAATATAGTTTTTAAAAAAAGTATGATATAATATTTTTATAAATAATAGAGGAGGACTTTGCATGAGAAAGATATATGCTTCTGTGGACATAGGATCTAGTTTTATTAAGATTGTGGTTTTAGAAGAACTATATAATAAATTAAATATTCTTGCTTCTAATTGTTATCCTTCAGATGGAATAAAAAAAGGAATAATAATAGATGATGACAAAGTCGAAAAGGTACTTAAAAGTGCGATAAATGAAATAAATGAATCTCTTGGAATTACTATTGATAAAGCAATAATATCAGTTCCAATTAATAATGCAAAATATACTGTAACTGAAGGATATACAACTATTACAGATGAAGATAAAGTAATAACTTCAGATGATATTTTAAATGCTCTTCAAGCATCTATTTATAATAAAATAGATAATACTATGGAATTGGTCACAGTTATGCCTATTAAATATATGATAGATGGAAAAAATGAAGTAAAGAATCCAAGAGGAATTAGAGCTGATAGATTGAATGTTTTAGCAATGATGGTAACAGCTCCTAAAAAGAATATATACAGATATATAACTATATTTACTAAAATTGGTGTTGAAGTTGTTGATTTATTATTTAATTCTATTGGGGACTATTATTGTTTTAAAGAAAATGAATTTGATAATGATATAACAGGTGTTATTAATATTGGAAGTAATAAAACAGAATTAACTGTATTTAATAGAGGAATTATAACTAATTCAACTTTACTTGCGGATGGTTCATCTGAAATAGAAAAAGATATTTCATATGTATATAATATTAATGAAGATAAAGCAAAAACTATAAAAGATATGTTTTTACTTCTTGATAAAGATTATGCGAGTGATAGTGAAGTATATGAAACTAGAGATAATTCTAATATTAAAATTAAGATTAATCAGTATGAAGTTAGTGAAATAGCTGAAAATAAATTAAAAGAGATATTAGAAAAAGCAAAAAAAGAGATAAATCTCTTAACAAAAAAGGAAATTCGTTATATAATTATTACAGGAGGAATAGGTAATATTCCTGGGTTTGATAATATATGTAAAAGAGTGTTTAAAGAAAAGGCTGTTGTTAAGCCAATTGAAGTAGTTGGAATTAGAAATATGGCATACTCTTCATCATATGGACTTATTAAATATTTTATTAATAAATTATCTATTAGAGGTAGAGAATATACTATGCTTAGTGAAGACAAACAATATAAGTTAGTAGAAGGCAGAAAGAATAATGATAACGGTTTTAATATAGGTAAATTGTTTGGATATTTTTTCGATAATAAGGAGGAATAATTATGGCATTAGAAATAGATCAATTAGCAAAAATCAAGGTTATTGGTGTTGGTGGAGGCGGAAATAACGCTGTTAATAGAATGATTGAATCAGGAGTTAAAGGTGTTGAATTTATTGTTGCTAACACAGACTTACAAGTTTTAAATAGTTCTAAAGCAGAAGTTAAAATTCAACTTGGATCAACTGGTCTTGGAGCAGGAGCAGATCCTGAAGTTGGAAGAAGAGCTGCAGAAGATTCAAAAGAAGAAATCACAAATGTATTAAAAGGTGCTGATATGGTATTCGTTACATGTGGTATGGGTGGTGGAACAGGAACAGGAGCTGCACCAGTAATTGCTGAAATAGCTCAAAATTTAGGTGCTTTAACTGTAGGTATTGTTACTAAACCATTCTCATGGGAAGGAAAACCAAGAAGTAGACATGCAGAAGAAGGATTAGAAAGATTAAAAGAACATGTGGATACTTTAATTATTATTCCAAATGATAGATTAAGAGAAATTATTGATAAAACAACTCCAATGACTGAAGCATTTAAAGAAGTAGATAATGTTTTAAGATTAGGTGTTCAATCAATATCTGATTTAATTGCAGTAACTGGACTTGTAAACTTAGACTTTGCAGACGTTAAAACTGTTATGTCAAATAAAGGTGATGCTTTAATAGGAATAGGTGTTGCTACAGGTGAAAATAGAGCAATTGAAGCTGCTAAACAATCTGTAAGTAGTCCACTTCTTGAAACTGATATTAGAGGTGCAACAGATGCAATTATTAATATTACGGGTGGTTCTAATTTGAGCTTATTTGAAGTAGAAGATGCAGTTGAAGTTATTAGAGAAGCTGCTGGTACTGATATTAATACAATATTTGGTGCAGTTATTAATGAAAGTTTAGGAGATGACATTATAGTTACTGTTATAGCAACAGGCTTTGATAAATCAGATGATTCATCAAGTAGTAGAATGTTTGAACAAGTTATTGATATGAATGATTCAGATGATTCTCAAGATGGCGATGATGATTTATATGACATCCCAGACTTCCTTAAAAATAGAAGAAATTTATAGAAAAAGTATTTACTTTTTCTTTTTTTTATGTATAATTATATATGTTTGAAAAGGAAAGCAGATTAGTATCTCACCTGATTGCAACTAAGCAGTAGGTAAAAAGCCATTAATTATATTATAAGAAAATTTAATATATTTATTATGCTTTTTTAGGGTGAATACTATATCGGTATTCACTTTTTTAATGGAGGTGCTTTAAAATAGCAAAAGAAAAAGATATGCTTATTAATGAGCAAATAAGAGCAAAACAAGTTCTTGTAATTGGTCCTAGTGGAGAACAATTAGGTGTAAAAAGTATTAATGATGCTTTAACTTTAGCTAATGCAGCAGGATTTGACTTAGTTCAAATGGGCGGTAAACCTGAAGAACCAGTTTGTAAACTTATGGATTATAATAAGTACAAATATGAAAGAAATAAAAAAGCTAAAGAAGCTTCTAAAAAGCAAAGAAGTAATAATGCAGAATTAAAAGAATTTAGATTCTCAGTAAATATTGATGTACATGATTTTGAAACTAAAGTAAATCAAGCTATCAAGTATTTAGAAAAAGGACACAAAATTAAAGCAACAGTAAGATTTAGAGGAAGAGAAATGGCTCACACTGAACTAGGTGAAGATGTTCTAAATAGAGTTGCAGAAAAAGTAAAAGATTGTGGTGTAATTGAAAAGAAACCAACAATGGAATCTAGAAATATGTATATGATGATTGCACCAATGAAGAAGGAAGGAATTTAAGATGGGAAAAATTAAACAAAAAACACATAAAGCTACTGCTAAAAAGTTTAATAAGAGAAATAGTGGATCTGTTAAATATAAAAGAGCAGGTGCTAACCATAATACTGTAGGATACAGTACAAAAAGAATGAGAAAATTAAGAAAGGCTCATGGATTATCAAGTGCAGACAACAAGAGAATAAAGAAATTACTTGATAGAATGAAATAGGAGGTAAATTATGGCAAGAGTTAAAACAGGTAGTGTTACTAAACAAAGACATAAAAAAATATTAAAAAGAGCAAAAGGATATTTTGGAAGTAAACATAGATTATATAAAACTGCAAAAGAACAATTAATGCATTCTGGTCAATATGCTTTTAGAGACAGAAGACAAAAGAAGAGAGATTTTAGAAAATTATGGATTACAAGAATTAATGCTGAATGTAGAGTAAACAATATTAGTTATTCTAAGTTCATTGATGGATTAAATAAAGCTGGAGTTATCATTAATAGAAAAATGCTTAGTGAAATGGCTATTGAAGATAAAACTGCTTTTGCAAACTTAGTTAAATTAGCTAAAGATGCTTTAGAAGGAAAAATGCCAGCTGAAGCTAAAGCTACAAAAACAGCAGAAAAAAAAGAAGCACCTAAAAAAGAAACTGCAACTAAGAAAGAAGATTTATCTTCAAAAACAGTAGCTGAATTAAAAGAATTAGCTAAAAGCAAAAAGATTGAAGGATATACTTCAATGAAAAAAGCTGAATTAATTGAAGCTTTAAAATAAACTTATAGATTTCTATAAGTTTTTTTATTTTTTTTATAAATGATATTGAAATATTTTTATATATATGGTATCATTACAAACGTGGACCCTTAGCTCAGTTGGTTAGAGCATCCGGCTCATAACCGGGCGGTCGTAGGTTCGAGTCCTACAGGGTCCACCACTTTTTTTATATATGCAGGTGTGGCGAAATTGGCAGACGCGCTAGACTTAGGATCTAGTTCTTTACGGAGTGGGGGTTCAAGTCCCTTCACCTGCACCAAATATGATTATAATAGGCAATAGCCTATTATTTTTTTTGCGCGTCTTTTTAATAGTTATGAAAGGTATAGAATTGATATTCTATAGAAAAATATATTAAACAATAACTAACTTTTTGTTGATTATATTTGACATATATTTTTATGCATGTTATAATACATCCACTTTGCGTAAAAAAAGGGAGGATTTTATGACAAATTTAGTTGATTTTAAAGCTAAAATTAATGCTTTAAACGAAAATATTAATGGACTAAAATTTGAGTATGATCAAGTAAAAAAAGCACAAGAAAACAATGAAACACCTGATGATAGAAGTAGATTTTATTGTATTATGCCTAATTATTTGGTTAAAAAATTTATGATGGAGTAGAAACTAGAAGAGATAGATATGTAAAAGATTTCTCTGATTATAATTATGACATTGAATTTATTGAAAGAATAAATACTAAAAAAAGACCATTATTAGATGAAGGTTGGGTATTTGTAAGTAAAAAACAATTTAGAGTTCATTTAATTAATCTTTTAAATATGTTTAATGGATATTACACTGAAGAAGAAGAAAAAGAAAAACAATCTTTATTAAAACTATTAGATGAAGATATTTATAGTTTTATAGATGGTGAAAGAATTTCTACTGATGCGATTAGATATGCCATTTTAGATATTAGATTAAAAATAACTGCTTTAGAAAATATGGATGAATTTTATTCATATAATGATAATTTAGAAAAGAATAGAACTACTAAGGAAGAAATAGCAAAAGTAAATAGAGAAGTAGAAGTTGCTATTTCAAGATCAAAACTAAATTTAAAAAAGAAAAAATTAAGACATTTAAACGTTGGCTTAAAATAAAAAACAGGTTTTCCTGTTTTTTTATTTTAAATAAATATTTTTATATTTTCTTAATAATGATAAGAGCTTGTTAAAATGATTATCTCCTAAAATACTTTTAATTTTATCTAATACATTTTTTTCTTCATTAATTATGTCTTCATAATTATTTTTAACTATTAAAAATAAACTATCTATTTTTTCATCATCTATATAAATATCATTATCTTCTAAAAAATATTTAATATCTTCTTTATTTAATTTTTTTATATAATTTTTAATTATTTCCATTTTCATATAATCACCATTAAATATTATGTATTAATATATTTATTTATTACCAAAATATTATTAGGTGATACGATGAATAGAATTAATAAAAGAGTTTATTTTGTTTTATTTATTTTAATATTATCTTTTATTTTACTTATTTATAAATTAACTGATATTCAAGTAATAAATCATGATTATTACTTAGATAAATTGAATGATTTAAAAATAACTACTATTAAAAGTAATTCAACACCAAGAGGAAGAATATATGATAGGAATCATAATTTACTTGTAGATAATGTAGGGGTTAAGACTATATATTATAAAAGAAAAAAAGGTACTACTTCATTAGATCAAGTAAAACTTATAAAGAAGATTAAAGATAAGATTGATATTAATTATGATTCTGTTAGCGATATTAATTTAAAAGAATATTATTATGTTTTAAATAAGGATATTGTAGATAGTAAAATTACAAAAGAAGAAAATGATAAATATGAAAAAAGAAAGTTAAGTAGTGAAGATATATATAATTTAAAAATGAGTAGGATTAGTGAAGAAGAATTATCTAGTATAGATAAGAAAGAAGCTTATATTTATTATTTAATGAATAAGGGATATTATTATAATGAAAATATTATAAAAACTTATGCGACAGAGGAAGAATATGCTTTTGTCGCATCTAACATAAAAGAACTTAAAGGTTTTAATGTTAAATTAGAATGGGAAAGAAAATATTTATATGGTGATACTTTTAAATCAATATTAGGAAGTGTTTCAAGTTCTAGTAGTGGTATTCCAAAAGAATTAAAAGATTATTATCTTAGTAAAGGATATTCTTTAAATGATAAAGTAGGGATTAGTTTTATAGAATATCAGTATGAAGATTTGTTAAAGGGTGAAAAAGCAATTTATAAGTTAAATGATGATAATAGTTATAGTTTAATTAAAGATGGTAAAAGAGGAAATGATATAGTTTTATCTATTGATATTAATATGCAAAGGGAAGTTGAAAGAATATTAGAAGAAGAAATTATAAATGCTAAAGTTAATGACTTAAATACATCTTTATATGATGGTTCTTCAGTTATTGTAACAGATCCATTTACAGGAGAAATACTTGCTTTTTCATCTAAATATATTGTTAATAAAGATGGTGAATATAAAATATATGATAATTCACCAGCATTGTTAACTAATCCAGTAACACCAGGTTCTATTGTAAAGGGTGCTAGTATATCAGTTGGTTATAAATATGGAGCGATTGATATTGGTACTAAAATATATGATGAATGTGTAAAGATTCAAAATACTCCAAAAAAGTGTTCTTGGATAAGCGGAATTGGTCTTATAAATGATGTTGAAGCACTGGCAATATCTTCAAATGCATATCAATATAAAACTGCAATGAAAGTAGCGGGTGCATCTTATTATTATGATGGACCATTATATGTTGATAAGAGTGCTTTTGATAAATATAGAAGTATGTTTAATGAGTATGGTTTGGGTGTTAAAACAGGAATTGATTTACCAATTGAATCAATTGGAGTAATAGGAAATAAATATGATTCAGGATTGCTTCTTGATTTTGCAATAGGACAATATGATACATATACACCGGTTCAAATTTCAAGTTACATAAGTACGATAGCGTCTTATGGTAATAGATATAGACTACATTTTTTAAAGGAAATTAGAAATTCTTCACTTGATGATGAAATAGGTAGTTTAAGGGAGGAAATAAAGCCTGTTTTATTAAAGAAGGTAGATTTGGAAGATAAATATATAAATAGAATTAGAGAAGGTTTTAAAAGAGTTATGAATGTTACAGGATATGGATATATGGGTGATGTACCTGATTCATCTGGTAAAACAGGAACTGCGGAAACTTTTAAAGATACTGATGGAGATGGAAATATTGATAAAGAAACAATTTCAAGAGCATTTGTGGGTTTTGCACCTAGTGATAATCCTAAATTTACTATAACAATTTTATCTCCAAATGTTAAATATAGTGATACAAGTGACTATTCTTCACCAGTAAATTTTAAAATAAGTGAAAGAGTATCAAATAAAGTGTTTGAATTTTTTAAATAATATGATATAATCTATAGAGTATTTAGAAAAAAGGAGGCATTAATATGGCAAGTTCTAAAAAGAAAGAAGCTAGAAACTATGTTGCTTTAGAATGCAGTGAATGTAAAGAAAAAAATCATGTATCTAGAGAAAATTATTTCGTTTCAAAAAACAAAACAAATACTCCAGATCGTTTAGAATTAAATAAATATTGTCCTGTATGTAAAAAAACTACAGTACATAAAGAAAAGAAATAAGCATAAACGACTTATTTTTTTTGAAGGAGAATAAAATGAGAAAAGTTGTTGTGGTTGGTTGTGGAAATGTAGGAATGGCTTATATTAATAATTTAGTTAATACTAAAGGATTAATTAATGAACTAGTACTTATTGACATTAATAGAGAAAAGGTATTAGGAGAAGCAATGGATTTATCTCATGCTGCAGCAGTATTTAATTCAAACATAAAAATAAAAGCAGGAGCTTATAGTGATTGCTTTAGTGCTGATATAGTTGTAATTTGTGCAGGAAATAATCAAGAAAAAGGTGAAACTAGACTTGATCTTATAAAAAGAAATAATGAGATTATTAAATCTATAGTTAAAGAAGTTATGAAAAGTGGATTTAATGGGATATTCTTAGTTGCATCTAATCCTGTTGATATTATGACATATGTAGTTCAAAAGTATTCGGGTTTACCAAGTGGTAAAGTAATTGGTACTGGTACATTATTAGATACAGAAAGACTAAAGTATCTATTAAGTCAAAAAATTCATATTAATACAGAAAATATTCATGCTTATGTACTTGGAGAACATGGTGATAGTTCGTTTGCTGTATGGTCTAAAAGCACTATTGGAATGGTTCCTATAAAAGAAACAGTAGCAAAAGAAGATTTAGATGCTATTGAATATGAAGTTAAGCATTTAGCTTATAAAATTATAGATTATAAAAAAGAAACTAGTTATGGAGTTGCTAATTGTCTTATTAAAATAACTAAAGCTATACTAAATGATGAAAATATAGTTTTAAATGTATCATCACCAGTTGATGGAATATATATAGGTCTTCCATCAGTTATTAATAAAGATGGAAATATAGGAACAATGAAAGTAACACTTCAAGATGAAGAAAAAGAAAAATTTGAACACTCAAAATCGGTTATTAAAACTGCAATTGATAATATGGAGGTATAAATTATGATGATAGATATTAATGATATTAAAAATGGTATGACTATTATTTTAGATGGTCAATTATATCAAATCGTTGAATTTTTACATGTTAAACCAGGTAAAGGTTCAGCATTCATGAAAATGAAATTAAAAAACTTAAGAGCTGGAACAACATTAGAAAAAACAGTTAATACTAATATTAAAGTTGAAAAAGCAAATATTACTAAGAGCGTTATGTCTTATTTATATTCAACAGGTGATGAATATGTATTTATGGATATGAATACTTATGAACAAGTTGAATTAAGTGCATCACAAATTAAAGATGAAAGTAAATTCTTAAAAGAAAACTTAGAAGTAGAATTAGTATATTTTAATGATGAATTAATCGGTATGAATTTACCTGATAAGATTTCTTATGTAGTAACATCAACAGTAGATGCTGTTAAAGGTAATACTACTAATAATGCACAAAAAGATGCTGAATTAGAAAACGGATTGGTTGTTAAGGTTCCATTATTTATAAACAATGGTGATGAAATTATTGTTTCAACACAAGACGGAAAATATGTTTCAAGAAAGTAATTTACTTTCTTTTTTTTGTCATAATTTTTGAAAAAATAAATAGTATTAATTAGATGTGGAGGAAATTATGATAAAGAAACAAAGTATATGGGCATTAAGTTTATTTAGTTTAATTTTAGTTTTAAGTGTTTATTATATTACTTTACCATCTGAAATAGAAGTTTCAAAAGAGAAGGCTAAAGTAGATGTTAGTGAGGTAACTGATAATAGTATAATCGCAACACTTAAAACAGAAAACGAAGAAGAAAAAAATAAAAAAGAAAAAGAATTACAAGAGATTATAATTAAAGAAGAATCTACAAAAGAAGAAAAGAATAATGCATATGAAGAATTAAAATTATTAAACGTATTAAAAGGGCAGGAAGAAGAAATTTCTTTAAAAATAAAAAACAAATATAAATTAGATAATTTTATTAAAATAACAGATGATCAAGTTAGAGTAATTCTTATTAAGAATGATCATAGTGTTAAACTTGCAAGTGAAATAATGGAATTTACTCAAAAATGTTTTGATAAAAAGATGTATATAACTGTTAAATTTGAAAAAGAAAAAGAATAACTTTTTTTCTTTTTTTTCATATAATACTATGAGTAATTAATATACCTCCTACAAGAAAGAGAGGAAAATATGGGAAAAGGAATTTTAACAAAAAGAGAAAGAGAAGTATTTGAACTATTAATACTAAATAATTCCACTAAAGAAATTGCAGAAGAATTAAAAATTAGTGAAAAAACAGTTAGAAATCATATATCAAATGTTATGCAAAAACTTGGAGTAAAAGGTAGAAGTAGTGCTGTTGTTGAATTACTTAAATTAAATGAGATATCTATTTAGATTTCTCATTTTTTTATTTATGATTTCATATATTTTACTAGGTGATAAACTTATGATAAAAAAATCTTCTATGAATAGAATTTTAAAAATGACAATGTTATTATTTGTTTTATTCTTACTTTATTTATTTCCATCAAAAAAAACATATAAATTAAATACTATAGAAACAATTACTACAAATTATCATGATATATTTTTATTAGATAAAAATGGTTATGTTGCTAAAACAAAAATATCAGTTAAATCAATTGAAAAAGAAAAGCTGGCTAAAGACTTATTAGATTCTTTAATTATTAATGGAGTAAATAAAAATAAGATACCTGAATCTTTTAAAGCTATAATTCCAGAAAAAACTACTATAAATAGTATAAAAATTAATAATAATCATATAGAAGTTTCATTTTCAAATCAAATATTAAAAGAAACTGTTAATAAAGAAAGGATGATTGAATGTATTACTTATACTCTTACTAGTATTTCAAATATTAAATATGTTAATATATTAGTAGAAAATGAATATAACGAGTTCTTTGATAAGGAATATACAAGAGATATTGGAATTAATAAAATATTAGATATAGATTCTTTAAAAGATGTTACTAAAATAACTTTATATTATAATTCTAATAGTAATGGGACACCATATTATATTCCAGTAACTAAATATATTAATTCAAAAGATGATAAAGTAAATATTATTATAGATGAATTATCAAGTAAAAGTTCTTATGAAACTAATTTAATTAGTTATTTGAATTATGATACTAAACTTATGAGTTATACATTAGAAGATGGAGAAATTAATCTATATTTTAATAATTGTATATTAAATTCAAAAGATGATAATAAAATTTTAGAAGAGGTAATTTATAGTATTTCTTATTCTTTAGAAGATAGTATTGAAGTTAGTAACGTACATTTTTATGTAAATAATAAAGAATTTTAAAAATTACTTGATAAATTAAATTTTTTGTGATATTATTTATATGTCATTTGAAATGACATGTTGGCTCAGTAGCTCAGCTGGATAGAGCAACGCCCTTCTAAGGCGGCGGTCAGGGGTTCGAATCCCTTCTGGGTCACCATTTAAAATATAAAAGAATTTGCTTTAGCAAGTTCTTTTTTCTTATTTACTTAACTTTACTGTATATTGACAAAAATAGTAAAATATGGTAATATTAAATCACTTAAGAGGGAGTAGTTCCATTATTAATGGTGGTAATTCAACAATCGGTTTTATCCTGGATTATCAATTAAAGAACAAGACTTTTATTTTTATAATAAAAGTCTTGTTTTCTTAAGTAGAGGAGGTTTTATGAAAAAAATTTTTAAGAGAAACAATATAATTATGATTTCAATATTATGCATTGTTGTAATAGTATTTGGTTCATGTTTTAGAACTATTAGATCTGGTGAAGTAGGAATTAGAGTAAGATTTGGTAAAGTAATTAATAAAGAATTAAAAGAAGGTATTAATTATAAACTTCCAGTTATAGAAAAAATTGTTAAAATGAATGTTAGAGTTCAAAAAATAGAAGTTAAAACAGTAAGTTCAAGTAAAGATTTACAAGAAGTAGAAATGGATTTAGCGGTTAACTACCAAGTTGAAAGTACTAAAGCATTTAAATTATATAAAACTGTAGGTTTGGGTTATAAAGATATTGTTTTAGAACCAGCAATTCAAGAAAGTATTAAAGCAGTAACAAGTAAATATACTGCTGAAGAATTAATTACTAATAGAAGTGAAGTTAGTGATAAATGTATGGAAGAAATAAATAAAAAGATAAAAAAATATGGATTAACTGTTAGTGATTTTAATATTACTAATTTTAGATTTAGTGAAGAATTTTCAAAAGCAATAGAAGAAAAACAAGTTGCAGAACAAAAAGTTTTAACTGCAAAACAAGAACTTGAAAAGGCTAAAGTTGATGCTGAAAAGAAAATAGTTGCAGCAGAAGCTGAGAAAAAAGCAAATGATTTAAAAATGCAAAGTTTAACAGACAATATTGTTAAAGAAAAAATGATAGAAAAGTGGAATGGTGAATTACCAAAAGTAACTGGTTCTGGTTCTATTTTTGATATTTCAAATATTATTCAATAAAAAAATTGAAGTAACGTTTTGTTACTTCAATTTTTCTTCTATTTTAAGACTTTGTGGTATAATTTTTTTCTTATCTCTTAGTTCTGGTTTTTTATAATAATAGTCTTCAACTAGGTTATAATAAAATGGTGTAGTTAAATCAAGCCAGTGACTTGGATTTTCACAATATGTTGAAGCTATACTTGATAAGAATTCAGTCCCACTATCTTTTGTGCAGCCATAATCATATTTTAATAAATCTATAAAATATATAACACCAATTTCTTTATTTTCAAAATACATATAAGGACCTAGACCAGCAGGATTATTATTTACTAAATAATTATAACTATCTACATCTGATCCACATTCACAATAAACTATTGATAATGCAACTTCTTTATTAATACCATATATTTCAGAATATTTTTCTACTAATTCTTCTATTTCTAGAGTTACTTCATAATCAGTATTAGTTTTATATGATTCATCATATGTATAATATAGATTTCTAGCTGCAGTTAATGTTTGTAATTCTATATTCATTTCTAAGAAATCTTCATGTCCTTCTTCAGAATACATACGTTTAATATAATCAACTATGCATTCTTCTTTTATTCCAAATACATTTGAATAATATTTTACTTTATTCATTAATAAAATACTATTATTTTTCATACTAGAAATATGTTGCGTAGTACCTTCATCTTTTGCGTATACAGTATTATTATATGAGTTAATTCCAAGAGTTGCTAAAAGTGATAATAATACTAGTTTCCTTTTTAATTCATTCTTTTTCATATTATTTCTCCTTTTTGACAATAGTTTAGATTATATCTTTAAAAATGATATTTGTCAATTTTGTGATATGTGTTATAATTAAATAGGTGATAATATGAAAAAAAGCAAAACAATATATATAGTTCCTCCATTAATGATATTTTTATTTTTATCTATATTTCCAATAATAAAAATATTATTAGAAGTTAAGAAAATTGAAAGTTTATTATTGAGCTCTGGAACTATATTTTATATATTATTATTTATACTTTTAATAATTTTGCTATTTATTGAAGTAATATATTTTGTTAAATTGGTTATTAAAGATGAAAGCTTTTCTATTAAGAAAAAAATAATATGGATTATTTTACTTACTATATTTAGTATATTTGCAATTCCTTATTATGTTATTAAATATATTAATAGAGAAGATAGAATAATGTTTAATTATTCTTTATTCTTAATTCCGGTGCTATTTTTTATAATTATATTCTTATTTGGATATAGTACTTATTCAAAAAGTATAACTGAAATTAGATTGAAAGAAAAAATGATTGAAGAAGAAAGAAATGAATATAGAACTAAAGATGAATTAGCATCATTTACTTTTAGACATGGATATAAGAAAAAAGAAGTTGGTGAATATGACCTATATGTTATTAATAAATCAAAAAATATAATATTTACTGCATTTACTTATGATATAGAAAAATATGAACAAAAGAGTGCTGATGATTATATTAAAAAAGGTATAAGTGATATTAAAGAAGGAAAAGAAAAATTTGAATTATTAAATGATAAGAAAGTAATAGATAAAGATGATAAAACAATTACTACAATAGAATATGCTGGTAAAACTGCTGAGTCTTCATTGTGTGTTTATAAAATATCTATAATAACTTTTAAAAGTAAACCTAATTATTTAATATATACTGTTGAAGTAATTATTAAGAATAACTATGAACAATATAGTAATGAATTAGAAGAAATATTAGATAGTGTGAAATTATATTAAAAAGAATCCTTAAATTAAGGGATTCTTTTTATTTTGTAGTTAATATTATCATTGGAGGAGAAAAAATGAGATATGTTAGACAAGAAGGTTTAGTTGATTGTGGTATTTGTTGCTTATATAATATTGTAAGATATTATAAAGGAAATATAGATATAGAAAAATTAAGAACACTTACAAATACTAATGAGAATGGAACTTCAATTTATAATTTGATTAATGTTTCAAATAAAATAGGTTTTTCATCAAAGGCTTTTAAATGTAAGATAAGTGATTTATATGGATTAAACTTTCCGTTAATCGCACTTATTAAGATTAATAATATAAATCATTTTGTTATTATAGATAAAGTAGAAAATGAATATATATCTATTTTTGATCCAATTAGAGGAAGACTTTATTATTCTCGTGAAGAATTTAAGAAAGAATGGCAAAATATTATAATTACATTTGATAAAAAGGGGAATGTCATTAAAGAAAAAAACTATTACCATAATTATTTAATTAATATTATAAAAGAAAATAAAAATAAAATAATAGTATTAATGGTTTTGTCATTTATTTCATGTATCTTAGGTATATCTTTTTCAATACTTGTTAAAGGTTTATTTGATAAAAAAACTAACCATAATTATTTAACATTCTTTATATTATTATTAGTAAAAGAATTGATAGATTTTATAAAATATAATCATTCTATTAAATTAAATAATAGTATAGATTATTCATTAAGTAGTAGAGTCTATGAAAAAATATATTCTCTTCCACAAAAATATCATCATTTAAGACCAATAGGTGATACTACTTCTAAGATTAATGATTTAATTATTATTAAGAATTTTTTATTTATTTTAACAACATCGTCGATACTTGATATTATATTTTTATTTTTTATACTTGTGATTATATTATTTATAGATTTTAAATTATTTATTATTCTTATATTTATATCTACTATTTATATTTGTCTTGTTTTATATTTAAAGAAAGAAGAAATAAATTTATTCACTCAATATAAAGAAAAGGAGGTAAATCTTAATTCAAAATTTGTTGAAAATTTAATAGGAATAGATACTATTAAAAATCTTAATCTAGATAATAAAATAATTGATAATCAAAAAGAAAACAAAGCAAGCTGCATTAATTCATACAATAATTATTCATTCGCACTTTCCTTAGAAAACTTATTTTCTAAATTGTTAGAAAACTATGGCATTATAATTCTAATATTTACAAGTATCTATCTTATTAATAACAATAAATTGACATTGGGAGAATTAACAATGGTTTATACTTTATTTTTGACTTATTTTAATTCTTTAAAAAATATAATATCACTATATAAAGCATACAATAATTCTTTTCTCTCATATAAAAGAATAAATAATTTACTTAATATTAAAGATTCTTGTGATGGGAATAAAAGTATTAAGAGTATAGATAATATTGAATTTATTGATGTGTCATATACATGTAATAATAATAAAATTCTATCTAAATTTAATATTGATATAAATAGAGGAGATTATATCTTATTATTTGGAGAGAGTGGAAAAGGAAAATCTACAATATTTAAAATACTTAATAAAGACATTGTTAATAATTCGGGGAAAATACTTATTAATAATATAAATATTAATGAGGTTAAGGAATCAAGTATAAAGAATAATATATGTCTTATATCTCAAAAAGAATATATATTTACAGATTCATTAAAGAATAATATTTTAATGTATAAAAATGCTAAAAAAGTAGAGATAGAGAAGGCATTAAAAGTATCAACACTTGATAAAGTACTAAAAAAGAAAAATATTAATTTAGATTATATAATAGAAGAAAATGGTATTAATTTAAGTGGTGGTGAAAGACAAAAACTCTTAATAGCAAGGGCACTTTTAAGAGAAACGGATATGATTGTTTTTGATGAAACAATGAATGAAATAGATGTTGAAACTGAAAGAAAAATTTTAGAAAATATAAAAAATGAGTATAAAAAGACAATAGTTTTAATATCTCATAGATTAAATAATAAAGATTTATTTAATAAAGTTATAGAAATATAGGGGGATTTATGATTGAGTTAAAAAATAATGAAATAAAAAAGATTTATGCTGGTGGAATGATGAATGCAGGTATTTATGCTGCCATAACCGCAGGAATATCATTTATTATAGGTGTAATAGACGGTATAACTAGACCATTTAAATGTAGATAGGAGGAAATATGAAGGAATTAACAAAAATAGAAGAGAAAAGCATTTATGCAGGTGGTGGAATAACAACATCATTGTTAAATACGTTTGTGAGAGGATTTGATTTATTTACTGATTTAGGTAGATATTTTGGTTCATCAATTAGAAGACTTATAAATAATAACTTATGTGATTTTTAAAAAAAGAGGTTATTTTTATAACCTTTTTTTCATATTTTACATTTTTTTATATTATATAACCATATACTTTACACTCAAAATTTGCATTTTTTCAATTATGTGCTATAATCTTATGGCATGGGGTGAATTTTTTTATGAATAAAAAAGAATTAGAGGAGAGATACTTACAAAGCAAAGAAATTCTAAGAAGAATGAAAATCATGCTAAATAAAAGTGAAACTGAAGAAGATTATGAATATACTTCTGAAGTTATAAGGGAAGCAATTAGAAAAGTAATTGAAGAACAAAAAGAATTAGAATTAATAATTAATGAACAAAAAAAGGAAGCATCTAATCCTTTTGATAATATAATTATAAGTAATATAAATAGTACAAAAAAAGAATTAGATAGTGACCCTTTTTCTGATATAGATTTAGATAATAATGAAGATAGTATAGGTGAAGAAGTTACAGAAGTATTAACATCAGATAAAATTGTTAGAAATAAATTTTTTGATGCAAAAATAGTATTTGATGGTATATATAGAATTTTTTCTAATAACGAAGAAATTTATTCTGAACCTTTTATTGATTCTTTAGCAATAGAAAATAGTAAAGATAAAACTATAAATACTAATTTAAATATAGTTAATATTTTAAAAAATTTTGATAAACAAAATAATAGTGATTTATGTGATAGATATTTAAATAATCAAATTGAAATTATATATGATTTAGAAAAATACAAAGATACTATAAATAATAAAGAATTATTAAAATCTATTAAAGATGTTGCTAAAAGAGAAAAAGAAAATAATAAAAAAGTTACTATAGAAGAAGTAGATATTTTTAAAAGAATTAAATATGCGTTTTTAGATAGAATTGATATTATTAAAAACGATATTAATTATAGTAATAGTCAAGATAATTATTTTAAAACTTTAAAAAAGAAAAAGAGAAAGAAAAATATTAAATTAATAAATAAAGATAGTGATGGTTCTATCAAAGTGATATTTGATGGTATATATAAAGTTATCGTTAATAATGAAAAAAAATACTATGAACCAATAAGTGATGATTTACTTGATAAGAATATTTCTGAAAAATGTAATATTAATTTAAATATTGTTGAATTATTAAAAAATTATGATAAATTAAATAATACTAATTTATGTGATGATTATTATAATAATCAAATTGATATTATTTATGATCTTGATTCATTTGATGATAGTAATTTAAATAGATCTTTATATAGAAAAATAGAAAAGATTGCAAAAAGAGAAGCTAAAAGAAATAATAGTATTTTATTAAATAGAAAAGAAAAATTAAGAAAATTAAAATATTCTGTATCTGCAGTAGCAGCAGCAGCCTTATTAACTCTTGGTGGTTTAGGATTAAAAAATACTAATAAAAAAACATGTAATACAACAAGTATTACTTCAGAATATAGTAAGAGTGATAAGACTGAAAATAATAAAACAAAAGGTGTTTATTCAGAAAATAAAACTAAAGCAAGTAATAGAGAAACAAAAACAAATAATACTGTTGCAGAGCCAATAATTGTTGCGAAGATTGATGTGGTTTCTGAATCTTCTAAAGAAGATATTGAAGAAGTAAGTGATACTAAAAAAGAAGAACCAGAAACTTTTGATGTTAAAGTTGGTGATATTGTTTCATTAGATAATGCTGATTTATATTATACAAGTTTTGATGAATCTCCAAATGGAAATACAAGTGAAATTGGTAATTATGATTATAAAGTAAGTTTAATTTCAGTTGTATATAAAGGAGAAGTTGTTGATGTTATATGTACTGATTCTGTATCTTTAAACGAATTAGAAAAAGCATGTAAAGAAAAATATAATGACGATGTAAAATTATCTGTTAACTTTGATGTAGTTGATGAAAATGGAGAAGTTATTTCAAATTATGTTGGATGGGTTAACAGTACTGATATAAAAACAAAAAGTAAAGTTTTAATTAAATAACTTTACTTTTTTTTACTTATAAATGTTATAATGAAAAAGGTGATTATATGAACTATATAAAAGGAGTCTTTAAAAGAATAATTTTTGAATCTAATAATAATTATGTGATTGGACTTTTTAGAGTTAAAGATACTGATGATCCTTTATTATCTGATTATAATAATAAAACAATAACTATTACTGGTTATTTTCATGAATTAACAATAGATGAAAACTATATAATGAAAGGAAATGCAGTAGAAAATAAAAAATATGGACTTCAATTTAATGTTTTAGAATATGAAAGAATTAATCCAGAAGGAAAAGATGCAATTGTTGAGTTTTTAGCAAGTGGACTATTTAAAGGAGTTGGAGATAAGACTGCAAAAGCAATTGTAGATGTACTTAAAGATGATACATTAAAGTTAATTGAAGAAAATTATGCTAATTTATTAATGGTTCCTAATATGAAGGAAGATAAAGCAAGAAGAATACATGAAACTTTAGTTAAGTATAATGAAAGTTATAATGTGATTGTATATTTAAATAGTATTGGTTTTACAACAAAAGATTCTATGGCAATTTATAATCATTATAAATCTAATACTATGGATGTTATTAAAAATCATATTTATACAATTATAGATGACATAGAAGAAATTAATTTTTCTAAAATTGAAAAGGTTAGATTAAATCTTGGAATAGAAGATAATAATAAAGATAGAATTTTATATGCTATATTAAGTGTTTTTAATAATAAATGCTTTAATCTTGGAGATACTTTTTTATATGTAGAAGATTTAATTGCTGATACATCTAAAATATTAAATATAAGTTTAACTAATGAAGATTTAGAATTATATTTATATGAACTTCAAAAATTAAATAGAGTTAGAATAATTGGCAATAAATATTTTTTAACAGAGTATTATAATGCTGAAATTAATATTAGTGATACATTATATTATTTAACTAATAAAAAAGATTCTAAAATTAAAAATATTAATAATGATATAGAAGCAATTGAAATGTATTTTGATATAGAATATAATGAAGAACAAAAATTAGCAATTAAGAATTCTATAATTAAGAATTTTAATATAATTACAGGAGGACCTGGTACTGGTAAAACAACAATTATTAAAGGTATAGTAGAGTTATATAAAAAGATTAATAATTATACTTATTTAGATTTAATAAATCATATGGTTTTATTAGCACCTACTGGTAGAGCTTCAAAGAGAATGGGTGAAGCTGCTCTTATGCCGGCGTCTACAATTCATAGATTTTTAAAATGGAATAAAGAAACAAATACTTTTAATGTTAACGAAAAGAATAAATCAAATGTTGATTTTGTTATTTTAGATGAAGCTAGTATGGTTGATACTTTATTATTAGATAGTTTATTAAAAGGGTTAAAAAAAGATGTTAAATTAGTTATGATTGGTGATTATAACCAACTAGAAAGTGTAGGACCTGGTAAAATACTTAAAGATTTAATAGATAGTGATATGGTTAATGTTATTAAATTATCTATGTTATATAGACAAAAAGAAAATTCTTATATAGTCTCACTTGCTAAGGAAATAAGAGATAGTGAATTAGATATATTAAATTTAAATAAAAAAGATGATTTTAATTTTATAGAATCTGATAATCAAAATATTAAATTTTATATTAAAGAACTTGTATCTAAGGCAATAGAAAGAGGGTATGATTCTAAAGATATAGAAGTGCTTGCACCTATGTATAAAGGCGAAAACGGAATAGATAATTTAAATAAAATATTACAAGATGTATTTAATAGAGATGTTGGTCAACCAAGTATTAAGTATGGTGATGTAATATATAGAGTTAATGATAAAGTTTTAAAATTAGAAAATGATCCTGATAATAATGTTTTTAATGGAGATATTGGTTATATAAAAGATATAAATAATAAAGAATTAGTAATTGATTTTGATGGAAATATAGTTCATTATCAAGTAAAGGATTTATCTTCTATAAAACATGGTTATGCAATTAGTATTCATAAAGCACAGGGTAGTGAATTTAAAGTAGTATTTATGCCAATTACATTATCATATAAAATTATGCTTTATAAAAAAATAATATATACAGGAATTACAAGAGCAAAGAAATCTTTAACTATAATTGGAGATAAAAATGCATTTTTATATGCTATTATGAATAATAGTGGTTATGAAAGAAGAACTTATTTGAAAGAAGAATTAGTTTCATGTATAAAATAATTAAATAATCTAATACTAATATTAGAGGTGAAAATATGAGAAAAATAATTGGCCCAGTTACATTTGGTATGGCAGCAGGAGCCTCATTAATGTTTCTAGCTTTTCAATATAAAGGTTCTTCTATTACAAGGGCAGTAAATAATGGCGCTAAAGAAATATCAAAGGCTGTAAATAAAATAAAAGACATGTAGTCTTTTTTTATTTTTCAAAATTTTTATTCTTTAAAAATTCTCTTAATAATTTAGTTAAAGCTCTTTTTTCTATTCTAGAAACATAACTTCTTGATATTTTTAATTCTTTTGCTATTTCCTTTTGAGTTAATTCTTCATAATTAAATAAACCATATCTTTTATATAAAATAATTTTTTCTCTATTACTAAGTATATCTATATTTTTTAATAATAAATCTATATTGTCCTTTAAATTAATATCTTCTACATAATCTATATTAGCTGTCTTTAATACATCTATTAATGATATTTCATTACCATCTTTATCATATCCAATTTGATCGTCTAAACTTATATTTAGGTTATTCTTTTTATTATTTCTAAAGTACATTAATATTTCATTTTCAATGCATCTAGCACAATATGTTGTTAATTTACTTCCTTTTTCATTTGTAAAACTATCTATTCCTTTTATTAAACCAATAATACCAATACTTATTAAGTCTTCATTATCTTCATTATTATTATATTTTTTAACTATATGAGATACTAATCTAAGATTATGTTCAATCAATTTATTTCTAGCATCTTTATCTTTTTTTAATAATAATTCAATTTGTTTCTCTTCTTCTTCTTTTGATAAAGGTTCCTTAAATGCATTATTTGAGTAACTTCCTGTAAAAAAGAACATACTTTTTATTAAGGATGTTATTATACTAATCATTATAATCACTTCCTAATAAAGAATATGTAAAGCAGATTACAATTATTCTTTTTTTAAAAGACATATATGATATAATTTATTTATATAGTAATGGTAGGTGATTAACATGGGTGATATACTAACAATATTAGATTTTCCAAAATTAGTAACAGTATTAATACTAACAGTAGTACCAAGTATTTTATTACTTATGTTAATCTTATACTCTGATAGAAGAAGTAGAGAACCAGTATTAATGATTTTAATATGTTTATTTTCAGGTGCTTTTACTATTTGTTTGTCTTTAATAATAGATAAAATTATTATTAAAACACATATATTTTCAGGAGATTTGTTTACATATGCTAATTCATATAATGTTTATAGAATAATGATTTTAGCGGGTGTTGAAGAATATGCAAAACTTCTTATATTATATATATTTTTATATAGAAATAGAGCATATGATGATATATATGATGGATTTGTTTATTCATCAATAATTGCACTTTCGTTTTCATTAATAGAAACATTTATGTATGTATTTAGTGAAAGTAATTATAGTGATATGACATCACTTGCAATACTTAGAAATTTTACAGCAATTCCTTTACATGTTGCTTGCGGTATAGTAATGGGATATTTTGTTTCACTTGAGAAATTTGCAAAAACAAGAAAAGCAAAACTAAGTAATATGATTAAAGCATTATTTATGCCAACTTTAATTCATACTATATATAATGTATTCTTTTCAGTTGTATCATTATCAAATACTTCTACATCATCAATGTTAGTAGTTATATTGTTTGTATTAAGCATTTATTTTATAGGTATTATGTTTATATATAAAACATATAGTCTTAATAAAATATTTGTAAGTAATGGATATTATCCAAATAAATATAAATACTTAATGAGAAGAAATGAATTTATCTATAGGGAAAGTAGGAAATTTTATGGTGCCTAATGCATATTTTAAAAATATATTTGAAATAGATTATAAGAAACTTAAAAAAATTGGCATTAAAAATATTATATTTGATGTAGATAATACATTAATTTCTTATACAGAAAAAGAATTAAAAGAAGAATATAGGAAATTTATTATAAACCTTAAAAAAGATTTTAATATAATAATAATGAGTAATTCTCTGAGTGAAAGAGTTCTTGAAATAGTAAAAGACTTAGATGTAAAAGCTTATTATTCTTCAATGAAACCACTTAAAAAGAATTATAAAAAGATTTTAAATAAATATAATAAAGAAGAATGTGTATTTATAGGTGATCAGTTTATGACTGATATACTAGGTGCAAAAAGAATGAAGTGTAAAGTAATATTAGTAGATAGAATATCAAATAAAGAACCTATATATACTAAATTTTGGAGGGTTTTAGAATTCTTTGTAATTAAAATACTTAAAAGAAAAAACAAATTCAAAAAATATCAATATTATGATAATTTAAATTAGTGATTTTAAAATAAATAAATATATGATATAATATATAAAAGAATAAGCTATGAATAGGAAGGGATTAAAATGAAAAAAAGATTTTTAAAGGGGATAACGTTATTTTTATTGATGGTAATTGCTTTACCAATAAATGCAAAAGCTGCTATTAAGTTTTCTGTATCTAAGTCAGCAGATAATTTAAAACCAGGTACACAATTTAATGTAAGTATTAAAGGTACAGGAATAGATTCTAGTAATTCTATATCTAGTTATAATTTAAATCTAGAATTTGATTCTACTAAACTAGAATATATAAGTGGAGGTAATTCTATATCTGGAAATGTTATTAATTTAACAGGACAAGGAAACCCAAACTTTACAAGTGATTTTGATGTTGCTACCATTTCATTTAAAGTTTCAGGTGGTGCTAATCAAGGACAAGCTCCTCTTGTATTAAAAGGAAAATTCAAATTAGGTGATGGAGAAGAAATTGATTGTAAAAACAATTGTAATAGTTCACAAGTTACAGTTATGTCATTTGGTACTGATTCTTCTTTAAGTAGTTTAGAAATACCTAATGCTACTTTATCTCCTTCATTTTCATCAGCTCAAACTAATTATTCAGCAACCATTCAAGATATTACAAGTATTAAAATAAATGCTGTTCCTACAGATAAGAATGCTAATGTAAGTATTTCTGAAAATGCAAAATCTCTTCAAAAAGGGGATAATGATGTTAACGTAGTTGTTACATCAGAAGATGGTCAAAGTAAAACAACTTATTTAGTTAAAGTTACTTTAAAATTAACTCCAACAGAAGAAGAATTACTTAAAGCAAATGCGTTATTAAAAGGTTTGAAGATTAAAAATCAAAAAATTGAATTTGATCAAAATGAAAAGAAATATTATTTAACTGTACCATATAAAGTTAAATCTTTAGATATAACAGCAACTCCAGTAAATGCAAAAGCAAAAGTTGAAATTCAAGGTTATAAAAAATTATATGTAGGAAAAAATACTATAAAAATTGTTATAACAAGTGAAGATAAAACAAAAGTAGAAAACTATCAAATTATTGTTACTAGAGAAGATGAGAAAAAAGAAATAGTTCAAACATGTCCAGACGAAGTTAGTTCAAGAGAATGGATTATATTTACTGTATCTATGTTATTTACATTTACTTTAGGAATTGTTCTAGGATATATTGTTTGTAAAAAAGATATAATAGAAAAAGTTTTCAAAAAGAAAAAGAATAAAGAAGAACCAGTTATGGTTGAAACATTATCAGATACAGTAGATTTGTCTGGTACTATAAAAGAAGTAAATAATAAGAAAAAGAAACAAGATTAATCTTGTTTTTTTACTTTTTTACATAAAATATACAAAAATTTACAAAAAATAGGGGAATTTTATTAATTTGTAGCGAATATAATTATTGGAAGTGATTTTTTATGTCAAAACCTTCTTTTGAAGAAATATTAGCACTCCAACGAAAAGTAAATATTGTAGATATAATTGGTGATTATGTTCAATTAGTAAAAAAAGGAAAGAACTATGCAGCTAAATGTCCTTTTCATGATGATCATAATCCAAGTATGTTTGTTTCTGAAGAGAAGCAAATTTATAAATGTTTTGTTTGTGGTGAGAGCGGTAGAGTTTTTGATTTTGTACAAAAATATGAAAAGATATCTTTTTATGAGGCTGTAAAAAAAGTTGCGGATAAAGTTGGTATTAATATAAATATTGATACAACAGTTAAAAGCAATGATAATAAGTATTCAGATCAATATGAAATATATAATCTTAGTAATAAGTATTATCAAAATAATTTAAATACTTCCTTAGGTAAAATAGCAAAGAATTATTTATCTAGTAGAAGTATTAATGATGATATTATTAAGCATTTTGAAATAGGTTTATCTTTAGGTGATAATAAGTTATCTACTTTATTATTAAATAAAAATTATTCTAAAAATTTATTAGTAAGGTCTGGGATTGCAGTAGCTTCTAACAATAATATATATGATAAATATAGAGATAGAATTATGTTTCCACTTTGGGATATTAATGGTAAAACAATAGGTTTTTCTGGAAGAATATATGAAGGAAATGACCAAAGTAAATACATTAATACAATGGAAACTGATATATTTAAAAAAGGTTCTTTATTATATAATTATCATAATGCAAGAGAGCATGTATTAAAGGAAGATAAATTAATAATAGTAGAAGGATTTATGGATGTTATAAGACTTTATACTATTGGAGTATATAATGTAGTTGCTAGTATGGGAACTGCTATAACAAATGAACAAATCAGTTTAATTAATAAATTAACTAAAAATATAGTTCTAATGTTTGATGGTGATAAAGCAGGTGCTAAAGCCACTGATTCATTTATTGAAGTAAGTAGTAATTATGATTTTGACATAAAAATTGTTAGACTTGAAGAAGATTTAGATCCTGATGATTATATTTTAAAAAAGGGAAAAGAAAAAATGATGGATCACTTAAACCATCCTATATCTTTATTTGATTATAAGATGATTAAATATAAAAATGATTATAATTTTGATAATCCAAATGATGTATCAAAATTTATTTCTAAAATTGCTGATGCTGTAGCAAGTATTAAGGATGATATAGTATTTAATCTAGAATTAAAAAAAATATCTAAATTAACTGGCGTTGATTTAGATTTACTTAAAGAAAAAATAGTAAAAAAAGAAGAAATTAAAGAAGAACCAGTAAAAAAAGAATATAAAGCAAAAATACGAGAAACAAAATATGAAAAAGCATCTAAATATATTCTATATTATATGATACATAATAATGATATAATCACATATTATTATGATAATCTTAGTTATTTACCAGATGATATAGATAGAAAACTTGCTAGTGAAATAGTTTTATTTTATAAAAAGTATAAAAGCTTTAATATGCAAGATTTCATGACATATCTAGAGGATAATAATGAACTAGTTAAGAGAATAATAGATATAGATGAACTAAATATTAAAAATGATTTTTCTATAGAAGAAATAAATGAATATATAGAAACAATTAAAGAATATGAGAAAAAGAAACAAATAAAAGAATTAAGTGATAAATTAAAAAATGAATCAAATGAAGTTGTTAGAAAAGAAATAGCAAAGAAAATATTTGATATTAGAATTAAGGAGAATAAGTAATGGAAAAGAAAAGTAGTATTGAAAATAAAAAGAAAGAATTATTAAAATTAAGTAAAGATAAAGGATATGTAACTGCGGAAGCATTAAATAGTATTTTTGAAGATGATAGTATTACATCTGATGAAATCGATGAATTATATTCATTTTTAAAAGAAAATGAAATTGAAATAGTAAGTGCAGATTTAAATGAAGTTTCTGAGCCTAAAAAAGAAAAGAAATCTGTAATTAAAGATTCTACTCCAATTAAAACAATGGAAGAAAGAAAACAAGAATTATTAAAAATTGGTAAAAAAGAAGGTTTTATTACATTTGAACAATTAGCTAATATGTTAAAAGGTCTTGAAATGGATGCAGAAAGTCTTGATGATTTATATAATTTCTTAAGAGATAATAATATAGAAGTTGTTGAAGAAAATCCAGAAGATGGAGAAGAAGAAATAGATGATTTAGAATTTGATGAAGCTAGTTTACCAAAGAATTTAAGCATAAATGATCCAGTTAGAATGTACTTAAAAGAAATAGGTCAAATTTCTTTATTATCTTTAGATGAAGAATTAGAATTATCAAAAAGAATTGAAGAAGGCGATGAAGAAGCAAAAAGAATTCTTGCAGAATCAAACTTAAGACTTGTTGTTAGTATTGCAAAAAGATATGTAGGTAGAAACTTATCTTTCCTTGATTTAATACAAGAAGGTAATATAGGATTAATGAAAGCAGTAGATAAATTTGATTCATCAAAGGGTTATAAATTTAGTACATATGCAACATGGTGGATTAGACAAGCTATTACTCGTGCAATTGCAGACCAAGCAAAAACAATAAGAGTACCAGTTCATATGGTAGAAACAATTAATAAATTAAAAAGAGTACAAAGACAATTAACTCTAGAATTAAATAGAGAACCAACTGAAAAAGAATTATCTGATAAATTAAAGATACCAGAAGAAAAAGTACGTGAAATTATTAAAATAAGTTTAGATCCACTTTCACTTGAAACACCAATAGGTGAAGAAGAAGATTCACATTTAGGAGACTTTGTTCAAGATAAGAATACTTTAAGCCCAGAAGAATATGCTATTAATGAAGTATTAAAAGATGAAATTGCAGAAGTGCTTCTTACATTAACAGAAAGAGAAGAACAAGTATTAAAATTAAGATTTGGTTTAGTTGATGGTACTTGTAGAACTCTTGAAGAAGTAGGAACTATATTTGGGGTTACAAGAGAAAGAATACGTCAAATAGAAGCAAAAGCTTTAAGAAAATTACGTCATCCATCAAGAAGTAAAAAGTTAAAGGATTATTTGGTGGACTAATATGAGATTATCAAAAAGATTAAAAGCTATTAGTGAATTCATTGATAATAATGATAAGATAATAGATATTGGTTGTGACCATGCTTTACTTGATATTTATTTATGCAATGAATTTGATAATATTAAAATAATTGCGTCAGATATTCATGAAGGCGCATTAAAAAATGCAAGAAATAATATAGAAAAATATAAAGTTCAAGATAAAATATCTTTAAGACTTGGTGATGGACTTTCTATAGTTAATACAGATGAAATAGATACTATATTAATTTCTGGCATGGGTTTTAGAACTATTAAAGATATATTATCAAATACTGAAAAAATGATAAATGTTAATAAAATAGTTGTACAATCTAATACAGATGTTGTTAAATTAAGAAAATTTGTTATTAAACAAGGTTATAAAATAACAAGAGAAAAACTTGTTAAGGATGACGATATAATATATACAATTATCGAGTTTAAAAAGGGGAAAGAAGCATATTCGTATGATGAAATATATTTTGGCCCAAGACTATTAGATAATAAAGATGATTTATTTTACGAGTATTATTCAAAGAAATTATTAAAGTATGAAAACTTATTATTACAATTACCAAAATATGAAGTAAAAAGTAAACTTCATCATAAAAAATTAATAAGAATTATTAGAAGAACTTTAATAATTAAGTAATTGACTAATTATTAAAAAAATTATATAATTTATTTATGCAGTGATGATTAGGCTTGGAAACCTAGGAGCTATATAAAAAAGAGTAGATTCTTTTGAATAAGTAGGGTGGAACCGCGGGTAATCTCGTCCCTATAATCAAAGGGATCTTTTTTTATTTGAAGGAGGAATAATTATGGAAAAATTAACTATGGATAAAATAGTAAATTTATGTAAGCAATATGGTTTTATATTTCAAGGTAGTGAAATATATGATGGTCTTGCAAATACTTGGGATTACGGTTCTCTTGGTGTTGAATTAAAAAATAATGTAAAAAAGACTTGGTGGAAGAGATTTATACAAGAATCTACAAATAGTTATGGTTTAGATGCGGCTATCTTAATGAACCCGGAAGTTTGGGTTGCATCAGGACATGTTTCATCATTTTCTGATCCTTTAATTGATTGTAAATCATGTAAATCTCGTCATAGAGCAGATAAATTAATTGAAGAATTTTCTAATGGTAAAGAAACTGGTGACGGATGGTCTAACGAAGAATTAGAGAAATATATTGAAGAAAATAATATTGTTTGTCCAAAATGTGGTAAAAAAGATTTTACTAAAATTAGACAATTTAATTTATTGTTTGAAACAAGTATGGGTGTTACTGAAGATACTAAGAATAAAGTTTATTTAAGAGGAGAAACTGCACAAGGTATATTTGTAAATTTTTTAAATGTACAAAGAACAATGAGAGCAAAATTACCTTTTGGTGTTGGTCAAATAGGTAAGGCATTTAGAAATGAAATTACTCCAGGTAACTTTACTTTTAGAACTAGAGAATTTGAACAAATGGAATATGAATTCTTCTGTAAACCAGGTGAAGATTTAAAATGGTTTAATTATTACGAAGATTTTTGTATGAATTATTTAAAAGATTTAGGTATTAAGGAAGAAAATTTAAGATTAAGAAAACATAAACCAGAAGAACTTGTTTTCTATAGTAAAGGAACAACTGATATTGAATATAATTATCCAATGGGCTTTGGAGAATTATGGGGAATTTCTGATAGAACAGATTATGATTTAACTGTTCATTCAAATCATTCTGGTAAAGAATTAAAATATTTAGATCCTGAAACTAATGAAAAATATATTCCTTATGTTATAGAACCTTCTGTTGGATGTGATAGATTAACATTAGCTGTTTTGTGCGATGCCTATGAAGAAGAAACATTAGAAGATGGTCAAACTCGTGAAGTTATGCATTTTATTCCAGCAATCGCACCATATAAAGTAGCTGTTTTACCATTAATGAAAAAGAATCATAGTGATAAAGCTAAAGAGATTTATAGAGAATTATCTAAATACTTTATGTGTACTTATGATGAATCAGGAAATATTGGTAAGAGATATAGAAGAGAAGATGTTATTGGTACTCCATATTGTATTACTATTGACGATGAAACTTTAAATAATAATACAGTTACCCTAAGAGATAGAGATACTATGAAGCAAATTACTTTAAATGTTAATGAATTAAAAGATTATATTGAAGATAGAATTAAATTCTAATAAAAAAAGATATACTTATGTATATCTTTTTAAATTGAGTAACCATTATATCTTAGTGTTTTAGGAACATTTTTGTAATTACTATTAATATAATTTAGGTATTTAATATCATAATCTTTTTTTCTTTTTAAAAGAACTAGATAACTATATATTTTCTTTAAATTTTCTTCTTTTTCTTTGATGTCTTTTGTATGAGCTACTCTAATTGCAATATATTTTTTATATAATATGTATATATCTAATAAATCTCTATTATTTTCATACAAATAATGGTATTGATTAAATGTTGGAATAACATCACTTGAAATATCGTATTTAATAGTCCTCTCGTGTGATATGTAATATGCAAATTTTGTTAATAGTTCGATTGATTTCAAGTCATCACCAACATTATTTGGTTTTGGAACAATACATTTTGGACCAATAGATGTCTCAAATAATCCATATTTTTCTGAATCTTTATTTACTAAAGTTCTTCCTGCCTCTAAAACTTTCTTTTCATCACTATTAGTATATTTTATTATAAAATTATAATAATAATAAAAGAAGTCAAGAACACTATTTTTTCTTGAAAAATTTTCTTCATTGAAATGAAAAGGTTCAGTTTTTTCTAATTCTTTAACCTTATCTTCAAATTTTCCCACATAATCACCTCATCTTAATGTAATTATATAATTTATATATATTAAGTCAATAAATTATTCAAAAAATATTTTCAATTTTATTTATTTGTGATAAAATTATTTTAGTAAAAATAAAGGAGAGATAAAAAAATGGGTGTTTTTGATAAGATTTTAGGTAAAGAAGAATTAGGTGAAACTACATCAGAAGATGAATTCTATACATTAGATGTACAAGAAGCTTATAGAGATAATAATAGCGAAGGAAATAAAATGATTCTTTTAGAACCAAGAGCATATTCTGAAAGTCAACAAATAGCTGATCATTTAAAAAAGAGAAACACAGTTGTTGTTAATTTAAAGAGAGTTACAGCTGAACAAGCTAAAAGAATAGTAGATTTCTTAAGTGGAACTTTATATGCGATTGGTGGAGATTTACAAAAATTAGGTTCAGGAATTTTCTTATGTACACCAAAGAATATTAATGTACAAGGAAAGATGACTGACGAAGAAGAAAAAAAGACTAAAACAAAAAATGACGATGTTGATTTATAATGCTTGAAAAAAAAGAATAAAGGTGTTATTATATAACACTATAGTTTGAGGGTGATTATATGAAAAAATTTAACTATACCCCTAATGGCTATAATCCAGAAGAAGTTAATGCATTTTTAGATGATGTAATTAAACAAGTTGAGAGAATTATTAGTTCAAATAAAAAGAAAGAAGAAGAAATTATTAATTTAAAAAAACAAGTTAATGATCTTACTAATATGAAAGCAACTGAAGAAGTAATTGCAAAAGCTAAAAAGTTTGATGAATTAAATGATACATTAACTGAAGCTATTAATATGGCTAGAAATACTGGTGAGCGCATGAGAAATGTTGCAAAGCAAGAAAGAAATCTTATTTTGCAAGATGCTAAAAATAATGCTGATATCATTATTAGGGATGCGCTTGAAAAGTCTAATCGAATTCAATTTCAAGCAGAAATGATTAGAAGAAATATTGTTAGTTTTAAGAAAAAAATGAAAATTAATTTGGAAGAACAAATTAAATTAATTGATGATATTGAAATAATTGATATTGAAAATAAATGATAGAGACGGTTATTAATTAAATTTAAAGAGAGTTAGTGGTTGGTGTAAACTAATAATAAGATTAATAATAGATCACTCTAGATATCCTTACTTAAATAAAGTAGAGTAAGGCGTAAAAATGCGTTAAATTATTAAGAGCATAGAAATATCTATGAAGTAAGGTGGTACCGCGATTATTCGTCCTTACATCATAGGTATTTTTTATTTTGAAAGGAAGGATAAAATGTTTTTAACAATAATTTTATTAATTTTAGGATTTATTCTTTTAATTAAAGGTGCAGATATATTTGTTGATGGTGCATCATCTCTTGCAGAGAATTTTAAAGTTCCTAAAATGATTATAGCGTTAACTATAGTAGCATTTGGTACATCTGCACCAGAACTTGCTGTAAGTACACAGGCAATATTAAAAGGTAGTTCAGAAATTGTACTTGGAAATGTTGTTGGTAGTAATATATTAAATATTTTGTTAATACTTGGAGTATCAAGTTTATTTTCAAAGATATATGTAAAAGATGATACTGTTCATAAAGAAATACCTTTTACTATATTATTTAGTATTTTATTAACAGTTATATGTTTTGATAATATACTTGATAAGAGTGCTTTAAATATTATTTCTAGAAATGATGGAATTATAATATTATTATTCTTTATGATATTTATATATTATTTAATTAATTCTATGAAGAAAAATAAGAAAAAAGATGAAGTTGTTAAACCAAAATTTAATATATTAACATCAATTTTATTATTAGTTCTTGGTTTAGTTGGGATAGTTGCGGGTAGTAATTTTGTTGTAGAAAGTGCATCTAAAATAGCTAGATTTTTAGGAGTTTCTGATAAACTTATATCATTAACCATAGTTGCTCTTGGAACATCGCTTCCTGAATTAGTAACAAGTGTAGAAGCGTCTCGTAAAGGAGAAAATGATATTGCTATAGGAAATGTTATTGGAAGTAATATTTTTAATATAGGTGTTGTAATAGGATTACCTGTTACTGTTATAAATACTATTAATGTTGGTACTTTTAATTATATCGATATGTTTATGATGGTATTTAGTGCGTTATTATTATATATTTTAACTAGAAAAGATAAACAAATAGGTAAGAAAAATGGAATTATGATGTTATTAATGTTTATTATTTATTATATGTATGTATTGTTAGGAGGATTAAAATGATATTTGAAAAATTAAATAATGAAACGCCTTATGAAATGAATCAAAGGGTAGAAAAGAATTGGAAAGAAAAAAAGATATTTGAAAAATCTATTAATAATAGAAGTGAAGATAAAAACTTTGTATTCTATGATGGACCAATATACGCAAATGCAAAACCAGGTCTACATCACATGTATGCAAAAGAAATAAAAGATGCTTTTTGTAGATATAAAACTATGAAAGGTTATAGAGTTTTAAGAAAAATAGGGCTTGATACCCATGGTTTACCGGTAGAAGTTAATGTTGAAAAGAAATTAGGTTTTAACGGTAAAGATGATATTGAAAAGTTTGGAATTCAAAATTTTATTAATGAATGTCGTAATACAACTGATACTTGTATTGGTGATGTTAAAAAATTAACTAATATGATGGGTCAATTCATTGATATGGAAAATCCATATGTAACATGCTCAAATGATTATATTGAATCTGAATGGTGGATTATAAACGAAATGAATAAAAAAGGCCTTATTTATGAAGGAAATAGAGTACTTCCATATTGTCCAAGATGTGGAACTGAATTATCTAATTTTGAAGTAGCTCAAGGTTATAAAGAGGTATCTGTAAATACTGTAGTTGTTCCATTTAAAGTAGAAGGTAAAGATGAATATTTCTTAGCATGGACAACAACACCATGGACTTTAATTGCAAACTTAGCTTTATGTGTTAATCCTAATGAAAATTATATTAAAGTTTCTAGTATGGGATATAAATTTATTTTGGCTGAGAAACTTGCAAATAATATTCTTGGTGAAGATTATGAAGTTTTAGAAACTTATAAAGGTAAAGATTTAGTTGGAACTAAATATGAACAATTAATGCCATTTGTTAAGGTAGAAGGTAAAGCATTTGAAGTACTTTGTGATGATTATGTAACTATGGAAGATGGTACTGGTATCGTTCATATAGCTCCTGCTTATGGTGCTGATGATAATAGAATATCTAAAGAAAATGGTATTACATTTGTTAATCCAGTTGGATTAGATGGCAAGTATACTGAAGGGCCATGGAAAGGTAGACTAGTTACTGATCCTGAACTTGAAATTGATATTATTAGATGGTTAAAAGAAAATGATAAATTATTTAAGAAAATTAAAATAACTCATGATTACCCACATTGTTGGAGATGTAAACAACCACTAATTTATTTTGCTAAACCAGCATGGTATTTAAATAATACTAAAGTTAAAGATCAAATAATTGAAGCTAATAAGAATATTAATTGGCATCCATCATTCGTAGGTGAAAAGAGATTTAATAATTGGCTTGAAAATATGATAGACTGGGGTATCGGAAGAAATAGATATTGGGGATGTCCACTTCCAATTTGGAAATGCGAATGTGGTCATTTTGAATCAGTTGGTTCGATTAAAGAATTAAAAGAAAAAGCTATCGAAGAAATAAAAGATGAAGAATTAGATTTACATAGACCATATGTTGATAACATTCATATGAAATGTCCAAAATGTGGTAAGATTATGACAAGAGAAAAAGATGTATTAGATGTATGGTTTGATTCAGGATCTATGCCTTATGCTCAATATCATTATCCTTTTGAAAATAAGGAATTATTTGAAAAACAATTCCCAGCAGATTTTATAGCGGAAGGAATAGATCAAACAAGAGGATGGTTCTATGTATTACTTGTTATTTCAACAATTATATCAGGTAAAAGTTCATATAAAAATGTACTTGTAAATGACTTAATGCTAGATGCAAATGGTAAAAAGATGAGTAAATCATTAGGCAATATTGTTGAACCATTTACTACAATAGAAAAATATGGTGCTGATTCAGTTAGATTTTATTTAATGAATATTGGACCAGTTTGGTCACCAATTAAATTTGATCATAAAGCATTAGATGAAGTTGTATCTAAATTCTATAATACTTTAAAGAATACTTATAATTTCTTTGAAATGTATGCGAATACTGATGAAATTGATCCAAGAAAATTTGATGTTTCATATGATGAATTAGAAGAAATAGATAAATGGTTATTATCTAAATATAATAATTTAGTTAAAAATGTAACTGATGCTTATGAAGAATTTGATTTAAATAAAGTAGTTAAATATTTAATTACATTCTTAAATGATGATTTATCTAACTGGTATATTAGAAGAAATAGAAGAAGATTCTGGGCTTCTAAATTAGATAATTCTAAAAAGGCAGTTTATAAAACAACATATGATGTTTTAATTGGATTCTTAAAATTAGTTTCTCCAATTACACCATTTATAACAGACGATATATATACTAAATTAACAGGTGAAGAATCTATTCATTTAAGTGATTTCCCAGAATTTGATGCATCAAAAGTAAATGAAAAAATTGAAAATAGAATGGATTTAGTTAAAGATTTAATATCTCTTGGAAGAAATGCTAGAGAAGAAGCTAAAATAAAGGTTAGACAACCAATTAATGAAGTTATTTTAGATGGTAAAAATGAAGAATTAATATCAGATTTAACTCCATTAATAAAAGAAGAATTAAATGTTAAAAATGTAACATTTGTTTCTGATTTAACTAAATATATGTCTTTATCTTTAAAACCTAATTTTAGAGTATGTGGAAGAATGTTTGGTAAAAATATTAACGAATATTCTAAAGCATTAGAAAACTTAGATGAAACTAATATATCTAAATTACAAAAGGGTGAAGATATTACTATTAAATTTATGGATGAAGATTTAACTATTAATCAAGATATGATAGAAATTAGAGTTTCGTCAAAAGAAGGTTATGATGCTGCATTCTTAAATGATAACTTTATAGTTATTGATACAACTTTAACTGATGAATTAATAAATGAAGGAATTGCAAGAGAACTTGTTAGTAAAGTTCAAAATATAAGAAAAGATTCTGGACTTGATATTTCTGATAGAATAACATTATTCTATAATGGAGATATTGATAGTGTTATATCTTCTTATGAAGAATATATAAAAGATGAAGTACTAGCGTTAGACATAGTTAAATCTGATTCATTAGAAAATGAATATGATTTAAATGGTAAATTAGTTAAGATAAAAGTAGAAAAAGTTGTTAAATAACAACTTTTTTTGACAAAAAATAAAAATAAAGTATAATATTTGATGTTTTAAAGGAGATAACATATGGAATTAATTGAAATTAGCAACAGAAACTTTATATTAGATGAAAAAGGTAATAATAATAATAAACATTATCTATATACTAACAATCTTGAAAAACAAATAGTTTTAAAATATTTATATAAGTATTGTAATGATAAAAAATATAGTGATGAAGCTTTTGATTATTTAAAAAATAGATTAGGTGTTGGTAAAAAAGTAATAAAAAAATGTATAAAAGAATACGCAACTGAATTTTTAGGAATACCTGATGAATATTTTAAAGTATCTTTAAATTCTAAATCTAAAATAACAAAAATAGATCAAAATAGATTTAATTCTATATTATATAAAATATATGAAGGTATTATTCCAATATATAATGAAAAAGATGTTTATGAATATGTTAAGAATACTCATTATAATCCATATTATTTAAAAACTAATTTTTCTAAGTATGAAGACTTATTTAATGATTTTAAACGTGAAGTCATTAGAACTAGATTAGAGACTGTTTATAAATATAAAAAACAACTAAATAAACCAGTTTTAACTGATCAAGAATTATTAAAAAGAGAAGAAGAAATTAATCATAATGCAAAAGTAATGATTACTGTATATAATCATTCTGGTAATATTGATATAAATGAATTTTGTAAATATTATGGTACTACAATAAAAGAATTTGAAAATGCTGTAGAAGTAGTTAAAGTAATAGATGATATTCTATATAATAGATATTTATTTATAAGAAAAAGTAATGAAAAAACTACAACTGATTATTTAAAGAATTCTATAAACGAATTATCATATTTAATAAAGAATAAAGTTGATGATAATGGTAAATTAAGAGATTTTGATATATTAGATTATTTTAAAATTACATCATTACCAATTAATCAAATAATAACTATGTCATTTAAATATTTAAGTAGAAGTGATCAATATGAGTTAAGAAATGCTCTTCAAAAATATATTAAAATGAATGTTTTAGAAACAAATGAAGATGATATTAGAGAAATAATGAATGAAACAATAATAATAGGTGCAGAGTTTGATAAAAGAGGGAAAATAATTGAAGGAAGTGGAACTTTAATATCAAATGAATTAAAAGAAAAATTAATTTCATATTTAACTGATAATGGTTATCCAGTTAATAAAGCTACTTATAGAGCACTTTATAGAAGATACAATAAAGGTTTTATTAAATTAGATGAGAAAAAAGATAATATAAAACGTTACATATTATAAAAAATAAGTATCTTGATTTTAATAATAAAATAGAGTATAATTACTTTGCTGGAGTGATGAGAGTGAAAATAGATTTAACAAAATTATTTTATAGAGAATTAGACAGAATAATAGTTGATGAATCTGTTACTATTCCAGAAGAATATTATAAAGATAATAAAGATATCAAAAATGTTTCTCTTGTTAATGTTTATGGAGATATTGAAGAAAACGGAGAATGCTTTAGTGTAAATCTTAATATTAAATGTGAATTAACTTTAATATGTAGTGTTTCATTAAAGGATGTAAAATATCCTATAGATATTGATATAGAAGAAATAATTGGCGAAAATGGCAATAATTTGGAAGAATTTGATAAAATTATTAATAATTCTATTGATTTACTTCCAATTATATGGCAAAATATATTAGTGGAAGTTCCAATGAGAGTTGTAAGTGAAGACGTTTTAGAAGAAAATATATATGGAGACGGATGGAAATTTATAACTAAAGAGGAAGAAAGCAAAGAAATTGATCCAAGATTATCAAAACTTAAAGATTTTTTAAGTGAATAAAGAGAGGAGTGAAGATTAATGGCAGTTCCATTTAGAAAAATATCTAAAACTAGAGGTAGAATGAGAAGAACTCATTACAAGATTGAAGCAGCTAATACAGTTGTATGTAAGAATTGTGGTGCTAGTATTAAACCTCATAGAGTTTGTCCAGAATGTGGATTCTATAAAGGTAAAAACGTTGTAGAAAAAAATATGGAAGAAGCAACTAAATAGTTGCTTTTTTTAAATTCTTAAATTTGACAAAATTAACATTATTAATTATAATATCGTCGTGTTTTAGGAGATATATATGGAATTTAAAAAGGAACTTGATAGAGTACATAAAATTTATAAGGAAAAGGGTTATATTGAATATACTGATGTTATAGATTTAAATAAAGAAGAATCTATAAAAAATTATAAAAAATATAAAGATTTTTTTAATAATTCTAAAGGATACGCCAATATTTCTTTTATTGATGATTTAACTATATCAAATAATGATAAAAGAGTTATGCTTAATATAGTAAAATATAATCTATCATATTTTGATGATTTTTTTGCTAAATTCATAGAAATAGATAAACCTGAAAGATATAAAGTATATATTCCTGTTAAAAAGGGAGAATTTTATCATGCACTAAAATATTTTATTCCAATTTTATCTACAATTCCTTATTCGTCTCAAAATAAGTTTAGAATTGCAGAGTCAAATGATATGATAGTGTTTAGATTTTATTCTCTTGAAGGAGTTTTAAAATTAAATGAAATTATCTCTTCTAGACCTGAGATTCAAAAAGTAATTGGTGATAATCCATATCTTAAGAAATTTGGTTATCTGCATATAATGGATGAATATAATAATACAAGTTATATGTCTTTTGTTTCTGATATATTAGAAGATTATTTTGGATATGCGAAGGAACATAATATTTTGGTTAATCCAAAAACTTTAATAGATTTTTTAAATAATGTTAATTTATCTTTTTATAATGAATATAATTATCCATTATATGAATTAAAAAGAATAAGAAATTATTTTATAGATGTTATTAATGGTAAAAACACATATCAAATTAATAAAGAAAAATTAGTAAAAAAAGACATCTCATTTATTACAAATGAAATATATGATAATAATAATATTAAAAATACTATTATGAAATTACTTATATATATTAAAGAAAAAAGTAATAATGATGTTATATTAAAACATGATTATAAGTGTTTAAATACAATTTCTGATTTTATTATAGATGAATTAAAAGGTATGGATTTGAATTTAAATAAAATTACTTATTCTTATTTTAATGGTAAATATATATTAAAAGATAAAAATAATAAAAAGATATTAGAATTTTGTTTAAAGAAAACAAAAGAAATCAATTATTATGATGAATTTAATATTAAAACAGGAAATAAATCTAAAATGTATTCTTATTTAAAAATAAATGATACTATTTATGATATTAATAAACCAGTTAGTGATGAATTATTAAATGAAAAATTAGAAAATGATTTAACTACATATACATCTATTACTAAAAGTAAAAAATCAAATTATTTTATTTTTAAAGAATTTGATTTAAACGGTAATGTAATTACAAAGAATATACAAGCAAATAATAAAACTATTTATGAAGAACATAGAATGGGTAACGATAACGTTACTGAAAAGATATATAATTATAGAATTTTATCTAATAAAATAGATAAAAAGTTGATTAGTTCTAGAAATATAAATAATAAAAAACAATAAAATATATAATTATAATTTTATTGTTTTTTTTAGTTTGTTTTGCTAAAATATAAAATAAGAAAAGAGGAAATGATATGAAAAAGGGTAAGTTAATCGTAGTATCTGGTCCATCAGGAGTTGGAAAAGATACCGTAGTTAGTAAATATTTAGAAAAACATAAAGAAGATGAATTATCTATTTCTATGACTAGTAGAGCAATTAGAAATAATGAAGTAGATGGAGTTAATTATTATTTTAAAACTAAAGAAGAATTTGAAGAAGCAATTGATAACAATGAATTACTTGAATATGCGATGTATAACGGTAACTATTATGGAACTCCAAGAAAAGAAGTTGAAAAAAGAATTAATAATGGAATAAATGTTATTTTAGTTATTGAAGTGGTTGGTGCAATGAATGTTAAAAATATGATGAAAGATGATTGTACTTTAATATTTATTTTACCTCCATCAATGGATGAATTGAGAGAAAGATTAATAAATAGAGGTACTGATTCAATGGATTCTATTGATAATAGATTAGATATAGCAAGAAGAGAGATTGAAGTTAGTGAAAAATATGATTTTAAAATAGTAAATGATGATCTTGATAAAGCTGTAAATGAATTAGAAAATATAATAAAAAATAAAATAAATTAATAAAATGATGATATAATATAAGTTAGAGGTGATTCTATGAGAGAAGATAAAAAAATTAATACTAAAAATATTAATGAAATGACTTGTGTTGGTACAAAAATATTAAAAATTCTTTATTTTTTGATTATAGTACTTGCAATATACGTTTTAACACTTGTTAATAAAGAATGGGGCGTATTTAAGTTTATTTGGTCAATAGTAAAAGTTATTTCACCATTATTTATAGGTATTTTGATAGCATATTTATTTAATCCTTTAATTGTTAGAATGACTAATAAAGGTAAAATGAATAGAGCAGTAGCTACATCAATAGTATATATAGTATTAGTAGCGATAATATATTTATTCTGTTCGTATTTATTTCCATTAATAGGAAGAGAATTAAATGATTTAATTAAGTATTTACCAACAGTTTTTGATTCTGTTAACGAATTTGTTACAAATATTTTAAAGAAGTTAAATATAGATACTTTAAAAGCTGATAAGGCATTAAATATTAAAACAATATTAACTAGTTCACTTACAAGTTTAACAACTAATATGCCAACTAAAGTATTTGCAACTTTAAGTACAATTTTATCAAAACTTGGAGTATTATTATTAAGTTTAATTATTAGTTTCTATTTATTAATTGATTTTGATAGAGCACAAGAAAATATATATATATTTATTCCTGAGAAATATAGAAAAAGTACTCATACTTTATTAAGTAATATAAGTGAACAAGTTTTTAGTTTTGTTAGAGGAACTGGTTTTATAGCATTATTAGTATTTGCTGTATCAGCAATTTCGTTTGGATTTGCAGGTTTAAGAGCAGCAGTATTCTTTGCTTTATGGAACGCTATTACAAATATTATTCCATATATTGGACCATATATTGGAGGAATTCCAATTGTAGCAGTAGCGTTTGCTACAGATTATAAACTTGGAATAGCAATATTAATTGTTGTTTTATTAATACAATTAATAGAAAGTTATATACTTCATCCAATTGTTATGAGTAAGACAATGAAACTTCATCCAGTAACAATTATCATTGGACTATTGGTTTTTGGTCATTTCTTTGGTATAATTGGTATGGTTATTGCAACACCTGTAACTGCAATACTTAAAACTATATGGTTATTTATTGATGATAAATATAAAATAACTGAAAAATTAGAAAGAAAAAATTCATTTGATGAAGAGTAATTAATATATTATTTAAAGAGAATTAGTGGTTGGTGTAAACTAATAATAATTATTGATGAAAGCTAACATCAAGATAGATGCATGAAAACATGCCGGTTTAAGCCGTTATTATAATTAAGTTAAAAAAAGGATGGTACCGCCAAATAAGGCTCCTTAGTATAGGAATACCATCCTTTTTTATATAGGAGGATTTATGAAAATAATTGCTATTGATGGACCTTCAGGTTCAGGAAAAGGAACTATCGCTAAAGAAGTTGCTAAAAGATTAGGTTTTACTTATATTGATACAGGTGCTATGTATAGATGTGTAGCACTTAAATCTATTAGAGAAAATATAGAAGAAACTAAAGAAGATGAAATAGTTGATTTATTAAAGAATATGGATATAAGATTAACTAATGATGGGAAAGTATATATGGATGATGAAGATGTATCTGATATGATTAGAGAAATGAATGTTACATCTAAAGTATCAAAAATTAGTTCTATTATTAAATTAAGAGAACAAATGAGATTAAAACAAAGAGATTATGCAAATAAAGATAATATTGTTATGGAAGGTAGAGACATAACAACTGAAGTGTTTCCTGATGCAGATTTTAAGTTTTATTTAGATGCTTCACTTGATGAAAGAGCAAAAAGAAGACAATTACAAAATGAAATAAAAGGAATAAATAGTACTTATGAAGAAGTCAGAAAATCACTTGAGATGAGAGACTATGATGATATGCATAGACCTTTAGGAGCATTAACTAGAACTTCTGATCAAGTATATATTGATTCTAGTAATATGAAAATAGAAGAAGTTATTAATAAAATTATAGAAATAGTAGGTGAATAATATGAATTTAAAAGATAAATATATAGAATTTTTTGTAAGTAAAGGACATAAACAAATACCAAGTGCACCAGTTGTGCCTGAAAATGATCCATCAGTACTATTTAATACTGCAGGTATGCAACCACTTATTCCATATTTAATGGGTGAACCTCATCCATATGGAAATAGACTTGTTGATTATCAAAAATGTATAAGAACAAATGATTTAGATGAAGTTGGAGATAAAACACATCATACATTTTTTGAAATGCTTGGAAACTGGTCATTAGGAGATTATTTTAAGAATGAAAGTATTAATTATAGTTTTGAATTTTTAACTAAAGTATTAAATATTCCAGTAAGTAGACTTGCAGTTACTGTTTATAGTGGAGATGATAAAGTACCTTTTGATCAAGAAGCATATGATTTATGGCTTTCTTTAGGTATTAGTAAAGGACATATAGCATCAACAAAAGAAGATAATTTCTGGGCAGCAGGAGAAACTGGTCCTTGTGGAACTGATACTGAAATATTCTATTTTAGAAGTGAAGAAGAAGTACCAGAAGTATTTGATACAGAAGATGATAGATGGGTTGAAATTTGGAATAATGTATTTATGCAATTTAATAGAAAACAAGATGGTACTATTGAATACTTACCTAAAAAGAATGTTGATACTGGTATGGGATATGAAAGAGTACTTGCAGTATTAGAAGGCAAAAATGATAATTATGAATCATCTTTATGGACTGATGTTATTGAATTAATTGAAAAAATATCTAGTAAACCTTATAAAGGAAATGAAAAAAGTATTAGAATAATTGCAGATCATATTAGAACAGCAGTATTTATTGCATCAGATGATGCAGGTATTAAACCATCTAATAAAGATCAAGGATATATTTTAAGAAGATTAATTAGAAGAGCTATTCGTCATGCTAAGAAATTAGGAATAGACATTAATTCTAGTTGGGAAAGAGATATTGCTTTATTAATAATTGAAAAATATAAAAAATATTATGAAGAATTAGATAGAAATAAAGATGTTGTTTTAGAAGTTTTAAAGAGTGAAAAAGAAAAATTTAATAAAACTTTAGAAAAAGGTTTAAGAGAATTTGAAAAGAAAAGTGATAAAGATATAGATGCTGATACTGCATTCCATTTATATGATACTTTTGGTTTTCCAATTGAATTAACTTTAGAACTAGCTAATGAAAAAGGCTTAAATGTTGATATTGAAGGCTTTAATAAAAAGTTTAAAGAACACCAAGAATTATCAAGAACAGCTTCTGTAGGCAAGTTTAAAGGTGGTTTGGCAGGTAATTCAGAAATAGAAACAAAATATCATACTGCAACACATTTACTTAATGCAGCTCTTAAGATAACAGTAAATAAAGATATTCATCAAATGGGTTCAAATATAACAGATGAAAGAATGAGATTCGATTTTAACTGTGATCATAAATTAACTCCTGATGAAATAAAAGCAACTGAAGATTTGGTTAATAAATGGATTAGTGAAGGGCTTAGTGTTCATAAAGAAGAAATGAAAAAAGAAGATGCATTAAAGATTGGCGCAGAATGTAGATTTATTGAAAAATATCCAGATATTGTTACTGTATATTTTATTGGAGATGTATCTAAAGAATTATGTGGTGGTCCTCATGTATCAAACACTAGTGAAATAGGTCACTTTAAAATTAAAAAAGAAGAAGCATCTTCTCAAGGTGTTAGAAGAATAAAAGCTATTATTGAATAAAAAATTATATTAAAAATAAATACTACTTTTTGTAGTATTTTTTTTATTTTTTTGTTATAATTCTTGTAGGTGATTTTTATGAATAGAACTGAATTAAGAAAAAAGATTATGACTATCTTATATCAAATATTTTTATATGATGCATCTAAGATAAATTATAATGTTTCAGATGTTATTAAAGAAAGTGTTGAAATAGAAAATGAATTTGTTAATGAAATTGTTAATGGTGTATTAGAAAATAAAAATGATATTGATAAGATAGCAAATAAAAATTTAAAAGAATGGACAATTGATAGATTAGGTAAGATTGATCAAGCTATTTTAAGAATGGGTATTTATGAATTAGTATATACTGACACTCCTGAAGTAGTAGCAATTAATGAAGCTGTTGAACTTGCTAAAGAATACTCAGATGATAAAGTAAAAAATATGATTAATGCTGTACTTGATAAGATTTATCATGGAGATAATAAAGATGAATAATAATTATATTTCTGTAGGAGCTTTAACTCGTTATATTAAATATAAAATAGATAATGATGTAAATCTTCAAGAAGTATATATTAAAGGTGAAATATCAAATTTTAAAAGACATTCTAGAGGACATTTTTATTTTACTATTAAAGATGAAGAAAGTAGAATTAATGCCATTATGTTTTCTTCACAAACTAAAAATGTTAATTTTGAACCTATGGATGGTACTAAAGTTTTAGTTAAAGGTAGAATAAGTGTTTTTGAACAAACCGGTAATTATCAAATATATGTTTCTGAAATGATGGAAGATGGTGTTGGTAATTTATATGCTTTATATGAAAAACTTAAACAAGACTTAAAAAAAGAAGGATTGTTTGATGAATCTCATAAGAAAAAAATACCTTTAATTCCATCAAGAGTAGGTGTAGTAACAGCACCAACAGGAGCGGCTATTAGAGATATTATTTCTACTATTAATAGAAGATATCCTTTATGTGAAGTAATATTATTTCCATCTTTAGTTCAAGGAAAAGAAGCTAAAGATGATATAGTTAAAAATATTAAACTTGCTGATACTTATAATCTTGATACTTTAATAGTAGGACGTGGTGGAGGATCAATTGAAGATTTATGGGCATTTAATGAAGAAATAGTTGCTAGAGCTATTTATGAATGTAAAACTCCAGTAATAAGTGCTGTTGGTCATGAAGTTGATTTTACAATTGCGGATTTTGTTTCTGATGTAAGAGCGGCTACTCCAACAGGAGCGGCTGAAATTGCGGTTCCAGATAAAGGAGAATTAAAGAAAATAATTAAGCAATTAGAATTAAGATCAAGCAAGAATATTAATAATATTATTAATTATAACAAAACTGTTTTAGAAAAGATTAAAACTAGTTATATACTTAAAAATCCAATGAGTATTTATGAAATAAAAGAACAAAAATTATCTAATATAATGGATAAATTAAATAATTATATTAGTAATTACATGGATAATAAAAAATTAAGATTAGATAATATATTAAGTAGTTATATATTAACAAATCCTACTAAGATATATGAAAATAAACAAAATAGATATAATCATTTAATAGAGAAATTAGAGGTTTTAAATCCATTAAATACTTTAAAAAGAGGTTATTCAATTACAAAATTTAATGATAAAGTAATTAAAGATATTAAAGATGTTAAAGTAGATGATAATATTAATATCTCTTTAGATAATGGAAATATTGATGCAAAAATAATAGGTATAAAGGAGAATATAAATGAGTAAAGAAATGAAATTTGAAGAAAAATTAGAAAGTCTTGAAAATATAGTAAAAGAATTAGAAGAAGGAAATGTAGATCTTGATGATGCAATTAATAAATATACAGAAGCTATGAAGATTGCAAAAGAATGTTCTTTAAAGTTAGATAATGCAACAAAAGCAGTTAATAAAATTTTAAATGAAAATAATGAATTAGAAGATTTTAAAGAAATGGAAGTAAAAGAATAAAATACCAGTAATGGTATTTTTTTGTTTATATTTTTATATTTTGTACATACTATAAATGAAAGGATGATAATATGAAAACTAAAAGAATGCTATTAACATTTTTTCTTTCTATAATTATACCTTTTTGTGAAGTATTTGCGTATTCTAATAGATTATATGTTGGGGGAGAAAATATAGGTATTGAAGTTAAAACAAAAGGAGTACTTGTAATAGGATTATATAAGGTAAATAATACTTTAATAAATGAGTCTTCTGGTATTACTAAGGGTGATTATATTACTAAAATAAATGATATTGAAATTAAGAATATAGAGGAATTTAGTAGAGAAATAAATAAAAATAAAAATAATGATGAAGTTTTAGTAGAATATAGAAGAGGAAATAGTATTAATAAAACTAATATAAAATTATATAAAGATAATGATGAAATAAAAACAGGATTATATGTTAAAGATTCTGTTAGTGGTATTGGTACTTTAACTGCAATAGATCCTTCAAATAACAAGTTTTTTGCATTAGGACATGCTGTTTTAGATAGTTCTACTAATAATGTATTACAAATAGATGATGGTTCAATATATTCTTCTTATATTACAGGCATTAATAAATCTAGTGATGGAAATCCTGGAGAAAAATATGGTGAGTCAAATATAGAAAATAAATATGGAATAATAACAGGAAATACTAATAAAGGTATTTTTGGTTCATATGATAAGTCATATGATTCTAATAGAATTCTAGATATTAAAGAAAGTGATGAAATAAAACTTGGAAAAGCTAGTATTTATACTGTTATAGACAAAGATGAAATAAAAGAATATTCCATAAATATTGATAGTATTAGTTACAATGATAAATTAAAAAATATTTTATTTACTATAACTGATAAAGAATTACTTGAAAAAACAGGAGGAATTATACAAGGAATGAGTGGTTCTCCAATTGTTCAAGATAATAAAATAATAGGTGCGGTAACTCATGTTGTTGTTAATGATCCAACAAGAGGTTATGGCATATTTATAACAACTATGTTAAAAGAAGCAGAATAGCTTCTTTTTTTCTTGACTTTTAATATATGTTTTGATAAATTTGAAGAAAAGGAAGATCTTATGAAAATTGAAAATATTGATAGATTTATTAATAATAAAATTAATAGCGAAAAAGTTATTAAAGGTTTAACAGATGATGCTTCTTTTATGAAAGAAGTAATTAAAAATACGAAGGATAAAAGATTTTATTCTTTAAGTTCAGAACGCTTGAAATCAAATTATGATTTTGTTTTGTTTATTACAGAAGAATTTAGGGAAGATATTAATTTTGTTTTTGATGTAATTAATTATTATGTTAATAAAAATAACGGGTTTAATTATGAATATTTAAAACTTATGAGTGTTGCAAATAGACTGTTACAAGAAAATGAAGATGAAGTTCATTATACAAATTATATGAGATTTGTATGTAGATTTTTATATGCGATGGATAAAATTAAAGTTAATATCAATTGCCATTTATATAATGCAAGTGAAGATGAAAAAAATCAAAGTGGTCTTGGTTTTAAATATATAAAAGATAAATATGAAGATGATGATATAAGATTTTTTGTTGCTAAATATATGATTTCAAAAATATTTAGATATGATTTCTTTAATGATTATATACATACTATATTTAAATTAAAAGAAGAGATTGATTCTAGTAATATAGATAAATATTTAATTAAGTATATTAATATTTTTGATAAAGAATTAGGAGAATATGCTTATAATAATATAAAGTTATTAAATAATATTAAAAGCGATATAGAAAGAATGAAATCATATTATGATAGATATAATGTTAAAGAAGTCGATAAATTAGTAGTAGAATTTGAAAACAAACTTAAAAAGTTCTTAGAATTTAATGACATTTATTATAATGATGAAGTTAAAAAAATTAAAAAAGAAGCAATAATTAAACATAATTTAGAAAAAGAATTTAATCTTTTACTAGATGAAAAAACTAATAATAATATTAAATTATCATCAAATGAATTACAAATGGTAAAAGAATTTATTAATATAGAACTTTATAATATTTTTTATTTAAAGAATAAGTCACTTTCATTAAAAAACGTTGACACAAAGAATGAAAAATGCTAAAATTAATATGTTTGTAATGCCTCTTGGCCTTACAACCGCACGAAAAAGGTTTAAAAACTTATATAAGTACCTTTAATAGGCGAGTCTTAAGTTAATTATGAAGGAGGTAAAAGTATGAAAGCTATTATTGAAACTGGTGGTAAACAATATACTGTAACTGTTGGTGAAGAAATCTTTATTGAAAAGATTGAAGGAAAAGAAAATGATAAAGTTTCTTTTGATAAAGTTTTAATGCTTGGAGAAACTATTGGTCATCCATATGTTGATGGAGCTAAAGTTACTGGTGAAATTGTTAAACAAGGTAAACAAAGAAAAATTAGAATTTTTAAATATAGACAAAAAACTAACTACCACAAAACTCAAGGACATAGACAACCTTATACTAGAGTTAAAATTACTTCTATTAAATAAGGAGTTATATGATTAAGGTAGATTTAAGTAAAGAAAAAGTTATTACTGTATCTGGACACTCTGGATATGATGAAAGAGGAAAAGATATAGTTTGTGCGTCTGTTAGTTCAATAGTTATAACTACAATAAATGCAATTATTGAAATTGATAATGATGCAATTGATTATAGTGACTTAGATAATAAGATTATTATAAGAGTTATAAAAGATGATGAAATAGTTAATAAGTTAATTAATAATATGATTCTTCTTTTAGAAAGTTTAGAAAAAGATTACAAAGAATATATAAAAATAATAAGGAGGTAAGTCTCATGTTTAGAATGATTTTAGATATACAAAAATTCGCACACGTTAAGGCTCAAGGTTCTACACATAACGGAAGAGATTCTGCTGGTAGAAGATTAGGTGCTAAAGTTTCAGATGGTGAATTTGTTACAGCTGGTTCTATTATTTATCGTCAAAGAGGAACAAAGATTTTTGCTGGTAATAATGTTGGTATGGGAACTGATCATACTTTATTCGCAAAAATTGATGGTGTTGTTAAGTTTGAAAGAAAAGGTAAAGATAAAAAACAAGCTAGTGTATATGAAGCATAATAAAATATCATCATATTGATGATATTTTTTAATTATATGGTATGATATTTAAGAGGTGTTTTATGAGATATAATGTTGTTAAAGACGCAAGTAGTACAATTAGTAGTAGTTCTTATATAGTAAAGAATCCTGAAAATTATAAGGGTAAATGGAATGAATTATTTTCTAATAATAATCCAATAATGTTAGAACTAGGTATGGGTAGAGGTTCATTTATTATACAAATGGCATTAGCACATCCAACAGTTAATTATATTGGTTTAGAATTAGATAAGAATCAAATTGCAACTGCTATTAAGAATATTGGTTCAAGAAAAATAGATAATTTAAAATTTATATATAGCGATGCTAAAGAAATAAGTAATTATTTTGGAAAAGAAATAAATACTATTTATTTAACATTTTCAGAACCATGGCCAAAGAAACAAGATGAAAGAAAAAGATTTACACATGAATCTTATTTAAGAATATATGATAGAATCTTTAAGAAAAATAAACATATTATTCTTAAAACAGATAATAAAATCCTATTTCAATCAAGTTTAGAAAGTTTAAGTAATTATTGGTATACTTTTAATAAAGTTAGTTTAGATTTACATAAGGATGAAAGAAAAATCGAAAATATTATGACAGATTTTGAAAGAGAATATTATAAAGAAAAAAGACCAATTTATTATATAGATGCATCATTTAAATAAGGGGTGAATTTATGTTTGTAGATGAAGTTGTTATAAAAGTATTAGCTGGTAACGGTGGAGATGGCTGTACTAGTTTTAGAAGAGAAAAATATGTTCCAAATGGTGGACCAAATGGTGGTAATGGAGGAAAGGGTTCTTCAATTATATTTAAAGTAGATGAAGGACTTAGAACATTACTAGATTTAAAATTTCAAAAAGAAATTAAAGGTAAAAAGGGAGCTAATGGAGAAGGTTCTAATAAGAACGGAAAAAATGCTGAAGATATAGTTATTAAAGTTCCTCTTGGAACAACTGTATTTGATAATGATACTAATTTAGTTTTAGCTGATTTAACTAGAAAAGATGATTCTGTTATTGTAGCAAAAGGTGGAAGAGGTGGAAGAGGTAATGTTGCCTTTAAAACTCATTCAAATACTGCCCCAAATTTTTCTGAAAATGGAGAACCTGGAGAGGAAAGAAATTTAAGAGTTGAATTAAAGTCTTTAGCCGATGTTGGATTTGTTGGACTTCCTTCTGTTGGTAAATCTACTTTATTATCTAAAATAAGTGCTGCCAAACCAAAGATTGGAGCATATCATTTTACAACTATTAATCCTAATTTAGGAGTTGTTAAAACAATTGATGGTAGATCTTTTGTTGCTGCAGATTTACCTGGATTAATTGAAGGAGCAGCAGATGGACTTGGTCTTGGTGATAAGTTCTTAAAACATATTGAAAGAACTAAGATAATTGCACATATTATTGATATGTCAGGAATAGAAGGAAGAAATCCATATGATGATTATGTTACTATAAGAGAAGAATTAAAAAAATATAGTGATAAACTTGCTAATAAAGAAGAAATTATAGTAGCAAATAAAATGGATATGCCTTCTTCTAAAGAAAATTTAGAAGAATTTAAGGAAAAGGTTGATAAAGAAGTGTTTGAAATTAGTGCAATTAATAATGAAGGAATTGATAAATTATTAGTAGCGTTAATGGATAAAATTGAAAAGATGGACGATGTAGATATTTATGAAGAAGATAATCTAGAAAGCCATGTTTTATATAAATTTAAAGAAGAAAAACCATTTGTTATTGAAAAAGTAAATGATGTATTTGTAGTACATAGTGATAGTATTGAAAAACTTTTTAAAATGACTAAATTTACAGATGAAGGTATTAGAAGATTTTCTAATAAGTTAAGAAGAATGGGTGTTGATGAAGAATTACAAAAGATGGGAGCACAAGAAGGAGATTTAGTAAAAATACTAGATTTTGAATTTGAATATACTGAATAATATTGATTTTTAATTAAAAAAAATGTATACTTAATAATAATAAAGGGATTGATGTTATGCAAGATAAATTAATTAAAAGTGATATTAATCAGCTTCTAAAAGACGTAGTTTTTATAACAATATTCGCAGTTTTATTCTTTTTTATAGTTGGTAAATTTGGAGGTTATTTATCAGATTATATTACTAAGAAAAGCTGTACTGCAATTGATGAGCAATATATAGTAGGTAAAACTCCTGGAAGTGGAACTTGCATAAAAAATAGTGGAAATATAAATATAAAAAAGTAGAAATATTATTTTCTGCTTTTTTATATCTTGTAAAAAGAACATTTGTTTGGTATAATTTTTATAGAATTATAGTGGAGGTTAATATGTACGAATATATAATTGGAAAAATTACTTATATTAATCCAGGTTTTATAGCATTAGAAAATAGTAATATAGGATATAAAGTATATGTATCAAATCCATATTCTTTTAAAGAAGATGAAGAATATAAGATATTTTTATATCAACATATAAAAGAAGATGAAAATACTTTATATGGATTTAAAAGTATTGATGAAAGAGATTTCTTTTTAAAATTAATAAATGTTAAAGGATTAGGTCCTAAAATGGCTTTAGTATTATTATCTAGTTCTTTAGATGATATTATTAATGCAATTGAGACTGAGAACATTTTATATTTAAAGAAATTTCCTAAAATAGGAGATAAAGTAGCAAGACAAATAATATTAGATTTAAAAGGAAAATTAATTTCTAAACCTAATGAAACTGTTATTAAAGATGATGAATTAAAAGAAGCATTACTAGCATTAGGATATAAAAATGTAGATATAAATAAAGTTGTTTCTAAAATTGATTCTAGTTTACCAATTGAAAAAAGAATTAAAGAAGCTTTAAAGTTATTATTAAAATAGGAGGTATATATGGCTAAATTATCATTTAAATATGCAACTATGAATTCTGGTAAGACTGTTGATTTATTAAGAACAGCATATAATTATGAAGAAAATAATGGAAAGGTAATTATAATAAAACCTAAAATAGATACTAAGGGTGACGAGAATATTGTTTCTAGATTAGGTTTATCTAGAAAAGTAGATTATTTAGTATATTATGATGATGAATTGTTTGATATCTTAAAAGGAAAATTAACTGATGTTGATGCTATATTAGTAGATGAGGCACAGTTTTTAAGTAAAAAGCAGATAGATGATCTTTCTATAATATCGTGTGTAATGAATATAGATGTTATTTGTTATGGTCTAAGAGTTAATTTTAGAGGTTTATTATTTGAAGGCAGTAAAAGGCTACTTGAAGTAGCTGATTCTATCGACGAACTTGTAACTTTATGTGAATGTAGAAAAGTTGCTAGATATGTAGGTAGAAAAGAAGATGGAATATTTAAAATGGATGGACCAGAAATTATTATTGATGGTTCTAAAAAGAATATTGAATATGTTCCTTTATGTAAAGAATGTTATTTAAAAAAAGTTAGAAAAATAGATTTTGATAATATAAAAGATATTCTAAAGTAAGGAGGTTATTATGGAAGATAGCATTATAAGAAAAGAAGATGAAGCTTTAGAATTTGAAGAAAAATTAAGACCTCAATTATTAGATGAATATATTGGTCAAAAAGATGTCAAAGAAAATTTAAAAGTATTTATAGAAGCAGCAAAAATGAGAAATGAATCATTAGATCATACTTTGTTATATGGTCCTCCTGGACTTGGTAAAACAACTTTAGCATATATAATAGCAAATGAACTTGGTGTTAATATTAAAACTGCATCTGGTCCTACAATAGAAAAATCTGGTGATTTAGCTGCAATTTTATCTTCCCTTGAGGAAGGCGATGTTTTATTTATTGATGAAATACATCGTATGCCTAGATTTATTGAAGAAATATTATATCCAGCTATGGAAGATTTTACATTAGATATAATAATTGGTGGTGAAGGATCTAGTAGAAGTATTAAGATAGATTTACCTCCTTTTACATTAGTAGGTGCAACAACAAGAGCGGGTGATTTAAGTTCACCTTTAAGAGATAGATTTGGAATTATTTCTCATTTAGATTATTATTCAATTGAAGATTTAACTACTATAATTAAAAGAACAAGTAAAGTATTTGATATAGAAATTGAAGAAGAAGCTGCTGTTGCTTTAGCTAAAAGAAGTAGAGGAACTCCAAGAATTGCTAATAGATTATTAAAAAGAGTAAGAGATTTTGCTTTAGTAAATGGTAGTGGTGTAATAGATTTAGATATTACAAATTCAAGTTTAGATAGACTAAAAGTTGATTCAGATGGACTTGATGAAACAGATCATAAATTATTAGAGGCAATTATTTATAAGTTTAATGGAGGACCAGTTGGTATTGATGCATTAGCATCATCAATTGGTGAAGAAAAAGCAACTATAGAAGATGTTTATGAACCATATTTACTTCAAAATGGTTATTTAAAAAGAACAAACAGAGGTAGAATAGTTACAGAAAAAGCTTATAAACATTTAGGAATAGAAATAATGAATAATTTTTAATGAGAAATATAAAGTATTTCTCATTTTTTGTGGTATAATACATTTTAGTTTGAAAAAAAGAAGGTATGTTATGAGAACAGATGATTTTGATTATTATTTACCAGAAGAGTTAATCGCGCAAACTCCTCTTGAAAAAAGAGATAATTCTAGATTGCTTGTTTTAGATAAAAAAACAGGAGAAATAAAACACGAAGTATTTAGTAATATTATTGATTATTTAAATGAAGGTGATGTTTTAGTTGTTAATAATACTAAAGTTTTACCTGCAAGATTAATTGGTACTAAAGAAGAAACTAATGCGGTTATAGAAGTATTAATGCTTAAAGATTTAGGGGATAACACATGGGAATGTCTTAGTAAACCTGCTAAAAGAGTAAAGGAAGGTACTATTATTAAATTTTCAGATCTTTTAAAAGCAGAGTGCGTTTATGTTGGAGAAGATGGAATTAGACATTTTAAATTTATTTATGATGGTATATTCTATGAAATATTAGATAAATTAGGAGAAATGCCACTTCCTCCATATATACATGAAAAATTAAAAGATAAAGATAGATATCAAACTGTTTATGCTAAAGAAGTTGGTTCGGCAGCTGCTCCTACTGCAGGTCTTCATTTTACTAAAGAATTATTAGATAAAATAAAAGAAAAAGGCATTATTTTAGAAGAAATAACTCTTCATGTTGGATTAGGAACTTTTAGACCAGTATCTGTAGATGATGTTACTAAACATAAGATGCATAGTGAATTTTATAGTATGAGTAGGGAAACTGCAGATGTTTTAAATAAAGCAAAAAAAGATGGTAGAAGAATTATATCAGTTGGAACAACAACTACAAGAACTTTAGAAACAATTATGAGTTTATATAACGAATTTAAAGAATGTAGTGGTTATACAGATATCTTTATTTATCCAGGTTTTACTTTTAAAGCAATTGATGCTCTTATTACTAATTTCCATTTACCAAAATCAACACTTGTTATGCTTGTTAGTGCTTTTGCAACAAAAGAACATATAATGAATGCTTATAAAGAAGCTGTAGATAATAAATATAGATTCTTTAGTTTTGGTGATGCAATGTTTATTAAATAAAAAAGAAGTATTTT